>DATNHH010000306.1:0-5303 GCA_035605055.1 Nitrososphaerales archaeon | reverse complement strand
GTTCTATTGAATCTCGAATCGAGAGATTTTGCAACATTTTGAAGTTGGGTTGTCGAGACTGTAAATGGATTAATCGTTGCTTGGCTTAACGCGATAGGTTTTTGCTGGGCGGTTGTCAGGAAAAGTGCCAGTATTATGACCGTGATGAAAAATCTTGAACGTCGCCGCATGTTGATTCTCCTTCAGCCCTTTCGCAGAATTGTCTTTTCCATTACGAATGCGCCAACTAATTCTACGTGACAGTTAGAGTGTAGCCAATCGCTGATTTTTGTCCATCCGCTCCGGTGGCGGTAAAGACAATTTGATAAGTACCAGAGTGTACGCTCGAAGAAGTTAGAATTGTTATAACGTCAGTAACTCCCGTTTTGCTGTCGGAGGTAGGATTGTGTGCGAACTTTACTGTTATTCCCCTTGGCAGCGTCCCGTGAGAAAGTGTTACGCTTTGGGGTATTCCACTAATTGTCAGTGTTGTCGTGACTGAACGCCCGGGCGCAACTTTTCCCGATACAGAACTCAGTTTTGTTGTTACACCAGCTACAAACTGCGCCGTTATTGTTCCAGAAGCGTGTATGGTCGCCGATGTTGCCAGACTATTTGCACTCGAAATTGTATTAGAAACGGTGCTCGAACTCCACTTAGAGAAAGCATAGCCCGAATTTGCGTTAGCTGTAATTGGAATCACGCTACTAGCATTGAACCAGCCTGAGAGTGGAACTGCTGTACCTCCGACTGTCGGACTGGAGGCAAAGGTTACCAAAAATTGGTGGAGAAATTCTGGAGAAATTGCAGATCCAAGTGTTACTGTCCCTGAAAGAGCAAAAGTAGGAGCAAACCACCTCTGCGTGGAGGTTGAACCTATCAATGTATTCGGGGAAACAGACCAATTGGAATACGCGTCTAACCATACCAAATTCGAAACCGTCGACAATCCCTGGCCGTATGCAGAACCGAGCTGAACTCCGTTTAATGTGGGATTGGACGGAGCAACGCTTCCATCGGAAACAGAGTAGGAAATGCTCTCATGGATTTGATAATAGTAGGAATAATCTTGCTCCGCGCAGGTTCCAGTCTTGCAAGTTGTGAACGATTCTAATGCTGAGGGTCCAGCAAACGAATATCGAGTGCTAATTCCAGCCAAGGGCGCGGTCACGGTTATGAGACAATCCCTTTCTGCAACGAATGCGTGAGCTGCTCCATCCCCGGAGAAGGAAGATGGTGTAACATCGCATCCACTCAATCCAAATGCGCCGGGTGCCACTCCCGATTCGGGGGCGGTCAACTTTATCGAACCGGAAATCAGTGGATCTATAACGAAGTTGGAAGGCGGCGAACTAGTCAAGTTGTACAATCCGGATTTGGCGATTGACTGGACATAAGCAATGAGAGTAGGCGAGTACGGAAGTAGTGCAGCTTCGGTGGTCTCGTCGTCAGAATGATTTATTGAAGCCGTAGTGTATTGGTAAGCGATTCCTCCGTCAGAGCTCTGAAGTGACCAAAGTTTTGCCTCGATCTGGCCGAGTGTGGCGCCATTGGGAAGGTTCGGTTGCACGTTCAAAACCTTCTGCGCATATAGGAATAATGCGAGGATTTCTCCTCTGAAAAATCCATGTTTTCCGGAAGCGACGTTTGCGTCGACGAATCCGGTACCATTCCAGATACTAGCTACCCACTGAAAGTTGGAAATCGCATCTGCGTTGTCACCCCTGATGAAGAAGTTTAGAGATTGGTAGATAGCTTGTTGAGCTGAAGGATTTTTCCATGTGGTTTCCAATCCGTGAGTTGCATTCAAGTCTGGTGCATTCCAACATGGACAATTCAGATTGTATGGTGAATTTTGCGCAACTTCGTAACGAACACCATTCGAAGTTTCCGGAAAAGAGCCGTTGTGCAAAGTATAAGCGATCGCAGTATTGTTGCTCTTGTAGGGAATCGGAACGCCGTATATTGAATCATCTATCCAGTTTGAGTGCCAGCCAAAAGTTGAATTCAGAGTGGACATTGTATGAAGGATTTGCAAACCCATCGTTGGATCGGACGCAGGCTCGTTGTCGACGAGGCCCCAGCCCGCCTTCCATGAACAGCATGCGGGTTCAAACCTAGTACTTTCCGTAGAATTTGGGGCAATCGTTCCGTTTTCAAAGTGTATTACGCCCAGGTCTCCCAGAACGCTCGTGTTGTTGGGGAAACCTTGCGCTACTAGACCTACTGACGAGTTGAATCTCGGAGCGACGTACAAGTTGATTAATTCGGAGAGTTGTGATGAATAAGACCCGCCATTCGCGGTCGTCGAGATGGTCAAGTGCAGACTTGAGCTTGCAAAAATATCCGACGATCCATAGAACTGGAATACTAATAATGGAATAATCAGTAAGGAAAGATATCTTGTCAAAATTCGGACTCCCACAATTGGAAATTAGAGAGTCTTAAGATAAAGAAGGAGAAATAATGAGAAATTTTCATTTGCTCACTTTAGCCACGTCAAACCCTCGTATTTAACAACCCTATATCGAATTTCGCAATATCAGGGTCGATGTTTTTCTCGTGATTAGGCGTTGGTTATTGATCTAAATCGGCCGCCAAATCCTCAAATCGATTTCGCAGGCCGCCATTACTGCAATATGTCAGGAATGATTCCCCTAGTTTGAGGTACCAGTTTCTCACGTCAAGATGAAAAGTTCCCAAATTTGGAGAATGCCAAAAAAACTTTGGGAAAAGTGATCTCGATTTCGATAATCTTTCTAGTTTTACGAGGATATAGCTTCTTCAGCTCTCAACACAAGCTTGGATTTCCTCAGGAGGTCAAGACTAGGGGAAGTTCCTCGTCATGTGATTACAAGGATCAAGAATCGCTGGCTTTAGTCTCGGTCTATTCTCTTTCGCGTATTCTCTTCGAGAGTCTCGTTTCCATCAGTTTCATCAAACTGTACTAAGAGAATTACCAATTTACGCTATCCTTGCAGATAGATAGTCCTCCAAGAAGAGCAATTTGACATCAAGGGGCTTCCTTTCAATTTCTTTCTTCACGTCCTCCTCCCGCTTGGCAAAAACGGCTGGAACGTTTTGAATCTTCGCAACTGCCAGGACATAACAATCCACGAGTGAGATCGTTCTAGCACACTTGTAACGCCCAGCCTGAATATCGATTTCATCCGAAGAAATCACAGAGAGATAACCGCTTTTCAATAGCGTATCGATGGCTTCGCTGGCGAATTCATCTCCCTTTCTCCTGCACAGCATGTAGAATAATTCCGATATTGTTTGTCTGCTGCAATAGTTGCTGCCACTTCTGGGAGCTAGCAAAGATGACTTTACAAGTTTGCCCAGGTCTTCCCCAAGATAATACGCCAGAATAACTCCGGAATCTATCGAGAGTTTTTTAGGCAGGGTTAGCTTTCTTTTCAATGGCTTTTCGCTCCGCTTTTCTCTCTCGTTCTAGATCAGTCCAGATTCCTTTCTCGCCAGACAGACTTCCGTAGAGTGAATCAAATCTCTTTCTGGCTTCTTCCAGTCCTTTCGTCTCCGCTAGTGAGGCTCTGATCGCTTGGTCGAAACTGATCTTTCTTCCCAGCCTTCCCTGCAAGATAGAAGCGTATTTTACGAGTTCCTTCTTTGTTTCGTCATCTATCTGTACCGATGTTACCATCTGTGGGTTCTATAGAAGATATAGTATCTATGACATTAATGGTTTGCGTTGATTTCTCAGCATTCCAGCGTCCGTACTGCCTAGGAAGAGGATTCATCTGCCTTGCCGCTCTTAAGAAAAGACGTCGATCGACCAGCATACTTCTAACGGCCTGACGAAGATTGTCTGGCATCTTGAAGACATCAAGACTCGTAGAGAACAAGAATCTCTCTGTCTCACCACGATGTCCAGGAGAAACACAGAGCATCTGTCGCGCGTCAATGTTGGCCGTCTCTCGACAGAGCGCGCAGGGAGGACAATCCTCTTACCTCCTACTCTTTCCACTTTCTTCGGTAAAAAAAATCGCGCGCTAATTTTTTCTAATCCGATTTAGGGCGCGTATTATGCGGGCCGTCACCCAGGCCAGTTAGCCGTAGCTCCGCTGACGGGGTCCGTGGATTTGAGGATCGAGATATCAGTTGGCGCTCCCTGATTGGGGATGTATCCCGTCTGGAAGGCCCTGTCCACGAACTGCTCGAAGACCATGTTGCCATTTTCCGGAGCTCTCGTCACTCCCTCACCAAGAGTTCCCGTTATGCCAAAGTTACCCGTAATGGTAGCTCCGGGAATCTTGCCCTTTACAGGTGGGGTCCTGACGTACCAGCGCAGTGAGGGAGTTGTCGCTGGGTTCGAGACAACCGGACAGTCCTTTTTATCGCCGGAAGTGACGAGCTTCCCGTGGGAACCACTGACGAGAGCGATTAATGTTGTAGATTCGACGCCGTTTGCCTTCTGCTGAATCAGGATCGCGCCCGACACTGTGTAGACCGCCTTTGATGAAGAGTCCACGATGATAACGTAGACTGACTCCCTTTCCTGGTTGTTGGAATAGGTGTAGCATGCAGTAGGTCCGCCTCCGTCATACGAGCCGGCATAGGAAATCGGTTTTCCGCCACCGCCCCAATTCAGATCAGCCCACTGCCATTCCGACAACGTGTTAGAAGTAGCGCCAAGATCCAAGTCCTGCCCGACCGTGCCATAGAAGGATGAGCTGCCAGAAGATGGGGGCGTCTGCACGTTCCAGTACATATTATTTGTCGTGTAACCCGAAACGGTGACGCGAGCTGTCTGACCGGTGGTGTTGGTTGAAAACGTCTTTCCGGTGTTGATGAAGAGATAGATGTAATTCTTGTAAGTGCTACCTACGGCCTTCTGCGCAATTTGCGCACCGGTTATCTGATAAACTGAATTCGGATTGGTAGCGGAAGCTACCTGCTCAATAATATAGGGTTCTTCCGCCCCGCCGCTCGTGACGGTGACGCCGGATGAAGCGGCGAAGGAAACCGAAGCTTGAGCGAGCGACGAGATGACAAAAAGAGTCACAATCACAATGATGAGCGTGGAGCTTGGCTTCGGAACTTGGAGATTTCGTGCAGATGAACTATGTAGATGTAATTTGTAGATTCCATAACATAGAAATCGAATAGAACACTCTTCTTAAACGAAGACATTTGAACGGATTATGCCTCTCAAAACCTGTTATTGCAATGTAATACAATTAATTGCACTAGGCTCTTCTGTGAGGCAGGACAGTCATCTTCACAGTGACGCTATTTCTCTCCTACGGCCACGATGGTACACATGATTCTGTGGATAATGGCCAAACATTTTGGGTGGACGG
>DATNHH010000305.1:0-2547 GCA_035605055.1 Nitrososphaerales archaeon | reverse complement strand
TGGATTTAGGGCCCAGCGCTTACCCATGCAACTGAAAAGCTCGTTCCATCTGTCGAGAGCGCTGAAGGCTGTGCCTTTGTCGCTGCAACTGTGTTTACCATTACGAGCTCGTCGACCATCGAGCCGAATTTTGAAATTGGTTTTGTTGAACCGGAAACAGTCGCAGTATCGGTACCAGTCACGTGCGTGGTATCCTTACCGAAAGTAGCAGTCCCAAAATTTGCCAGAGGATAAAGACAACCAGGTCCGATGCAATAGGCTGGAGCTTCGACAATCCATTCAGCGGAGTTTCTGGCAGCTCCCACAACAGAGGCGGAGTGGGAGAAGGACTTGCCTGTTGTCACGTCTTTTATCATCACAGTGAATTTGGAGGTCGTCGAAGAATATTTCACACTCGCAGAGATTACATTTCTAGGACTAACTGGGACCTTGGTTATTACTACTGACCCCGCGGGATAAAACTCGTACCACGCAAAATACGATGCGACGCCGTTAAAGCACTCGGCAGCCGTACCTG
Source organism: Nitrososphaerales archaeon (assembly GCA_035605055.1). Classification (GTDB taxonomy): domain Archaea; phylum Thermoproteota; class Nitrososphaeria; order Nitrososphaerales; family CADDZS01; genus DATLTL01. The sequence goes on along the minus strand of DATNHH010000305.1, from coordinate 2,030 downwards.
TCTGTTCCACTGTTCCTGAAGTTAGACCATCTATCCCGACCCAGGAAACCGCATATTCTGTTGTGGTGGTCGAGGAGCAGCTCACACTAGGTTCGGTCCAGGATCCCTTCACCTGGGTTACAGAACCTGTCGCCGCATTAATCGCATAGCCTGCCCAGTTGCTGCTATCAAGGATCGTCGCCGAGTAATTCTTGACTATTCTTGCAGGAGATGAAATTGAATGAGAAGTGTAAGCACCTGTGCTGCTAAAGGAAGAAAGGCAAAAGATCAGAATAACAAATGAAGAAAGTAGAACTATTGTTCGTCGAGGAATGGGAGACACGCCCTTACGCTAAAACTTTGAATGATAAATACATTTTTTGGGGATTACCCTTGATAGTATTCAATGTCTGAATAGGAATACCTGCTCAAAATATAAAAATTATTTCTTCTTTGTTTTTTTCGTAACTCTGGGCTTCAATGCTTTAACAATTTTTTCTTTCTTCTGATTTCCAGCTAGAGCGGCTTCTATTGCACCAACAAGTGTTTCAAACTGATAATCGCCGTTATGTCTGAAATCGTTTATGAAGAATGTCGGCGTCCCGTTCACGCCGCTCCTTACTCCGCTCATGAAATCCTCTCGTATTCTTGGAAGATGTGCATGAGTTGCGACCTCGTCCCTAATCCTCTGAGCATCCATGCCAAGCTTTGATCCTGCGTATTGAAGAAAGAACTCTTCGTTGGAAAGGTAAGATTGATGCTCGTAGAGATAATCGTGCATCTCCCAGAATTTTCCCTGATCTGAGGCCGACTCGGCGATCTCGGCGCCGAACTCAGCTCTCGGATGAACTTCTGTAAGGGGAAAGTTTCTGAAAACAAATCGCAGATCCGAGCCAAACTTTTCTTGAACCCTCTTCACGATTCCATAAGCTTCACCGCAGTAAGGACACTGATAGTCACCGTACTTTAGGAGAGTCACCTTCGCATCTTGAGATCCCTGAATGTGATCTCTTTCCCCAACGAGAAGCTTCAGCCTGGGGGTGTGTTCGCTCGTTTTACGATACACCGGCTGCTTTCTTGTCTGGATAGATTCGCTCGAGAGCTTCTAGAATTCCATCGGCGCCAGGATTAACGCCGTCCGGAGAGAGATAGCTCCATCTGATTACACCGTTATGATCGATTACAAACAACGCACGTTCCGACTCTCCAATCCGATTCTGGTAGGCCCCGTAAAGGGATGAAACTTTCCCTTTCGGCTCAAAGTCGGCCAGGAGTGGAAATCTGAGATTTCGGTCCTTGGAGAAAGCAACATGACTCCAGCTCCCGTCAACCGATATTCCTAGAACTTCAGCATTGAACCTCTGAAATTCGGGCAGGACTTGATTGTAAAGCGCCAGCTGATCCGTGCAGACCGGGCTCCAATCAGCTGGGTAAAATGCCAAGATGACAGGACGTCCTCGAAAATCGCTTAGGCTCACTTTCTGATCAGGAGTGCTGTGCAGGGAGAAATTGGGCGCTTTCCTACCCGGGGGCAGGATCGTTTTACTTTTCGGTTTTGAAACTGTTTTCTTCTTAGGCAATGAGACGACCTTTAAGTTGCCACTTGGTAGGTTTTAAGCAATCTAAAATGCGTATGGGTTGATCCACAAATCGAATGACTGCACCAAATTACTCGACCTGATTGAGCGTCGCAAGGGTTTCTCTTCGAGATCTCGCGCGGGATGACAAATTCGGATTAGGTCCTCGTGAAAAAGTGGCCGTACCAAAAAAGCGTTCCGCTATTTTCCTTTCTTTAGAGAGGCCTAGGCTACACCCAGAGTGTTTCCAATTCCTGCTACTATGATCGAAGCACCTTCGGGCAATTCGCTGACGAGGTTCAGTATTCTAGACACCGTTGAAGCTACCTTGTCCCTGACTTGGCTGGGGATTTCTGTTATCGCTTCCTTCTCAGACATTTTTGTTACAAGCGCGAGCATTTCGACTTGTCGCGAGGCGGCGGTTTCTTCGATTCGGAACCTATCGGTTCCTGGCCCTCCTATGGCAGCTCCTAC
>DATNHH010000304.1:0-8103 GCA_035605055.1 Nitrososphaerales archaeon | reverse complement strand
CTATTCTTTCCGTCGATCTTGACCTCGATGTCAACGAACTGAGGTTCGAGGAAGAACTTCATTGTAGTCCCAAACAGAGCAAAGGGGCCATTACCCTTCGCTTGGCCGTGCATTATGTTTACCAAAGCGTCCCTCTGTTTTTCATCAGCTCTTTTCGAGACATAAATTTGGAGAGTACCGTCTCCTTCATGAATAGCCTTTGGCCAGCTGCCAACATAAGCGACATCAAGTCCTTTCAGACTTGTTTCTCCATAATATCCATCCTTTATGTGATAGAGGACGATTGCTCGGCAAAATCCGTACGTCGGAAAACCGCTAAAATTGCATGGACACCCAAAATCACAATTGCAAGTCTCAACGTAATCCGTTGTGATCTGCCAATTCGGAATCTCTTTTTCGTGCCTCTTCGCCTGAATCGTTGCCGCTGCTACTGACATTGTTTAATAGCCTCTACTGCCGGGAAAGTCCTTACCCATATTAATTTTTCCGCGTCTCAACCTTGAAAACTCGGCTCAGAGAAAGCTCCCTCTAGGAACGAGTGAAATTTGTTCGTCCAATTAGGCGATGGTGTACTTTACGAATTCACTCTCGCATGGATTGCCGTGAGCGACCCATGCTTCCCTCTTCTCGGGAATGTAGATCATTCCATCCAGCGTCCTGCTCCAGTGAGCCTTCGTCCTCTTTTCATTCGGGTGCGCGCATATCATGTCGGGACGGTTTTCATGGTCTCGTAGAAAGTCTTCGAGCAATGAAAGACTCAGCTTGCCCTTGTTTTCCTCGATCAAGTCTCCCATCCTATCGCACCGGGAGGTGCTGTTTTTCATGTAAGCATCGCTCTTCGATTCCGTAAAGCCCTCAACTGGACAGAAAATATAGTGGTTCGCGTGATATAAGGAGTCGTCAGACCGCGTCGTTTCCACCTTCAATGGGTTTGCCTCGACATTTGCGACTCCGTCAGGAGTTCCCATAACGAAGTTCAATGCGAAAGCTCTGTCCGCCCTTTCGATCGCTTCGACAGCTCCATCAATGTCCTTCTGATTGAAAACTTCCCTGACGACGCAGAGCATCGGTACTCCAATTTTCGGCTCGTCGAATCCGAGTGCGTTTATGCAAAGACTCAGTCCCACGGAATTAATTCCCATCATTGCCGGGGCGCCCGCGTACGAATAAATTAGGGCGTTAGGGGCGTCCTTCTGATTAAAGCGGGTAAGGGTGGTACAGTCGCCGTCGAGCCACGGATCGATCCCTTCGTCATTGTTCTGACCGACATAGGTTAATCCATCTGACGTAGCACCATTTCGAACCGCAAACGACGTGCAGGCTTTGGCTAACTTTGGATAGAACACTTCATTGAATGCCGCAATCAGCATGATTTCGTCCAGTTTCAGACCAGAGCCTTCAGCAACTCCCTCAAGCTCCTTTGCAATCTCTTCGGAGTAGTTCCTCGTAGGCGCAACGTATTTCGAAGCCCATCTGAGAGCCTCATCTTTGGAAGTATTCAGATACGTATTGTAAAAATCATAATGGGAATTAATCAAACGCTTGACAAGAGCTGCGTGGTACGAACCGTATTTGTATCCCCTCTCGCTCGCGCTGCCGCTGACTTCGAGGACTTCGTAAGGTTTTACACTAAGGAGCTGGGTCATGGATGGAAAAACAGGTTTTGGATATTTACATGTTTCCAATTTTTTCTAGACTATGTCAACCTTAGACCTAACTTCATCTCTTTCTTCGAAAATTCGTATCGTAGAAGAGGTCGATCAAGCAAGGCTCTGACTCGAACATTCTTCTGAAAGAAGAAGGGATTGGAAATCCAAGAAGGATATTGATGGAACCGTAAAATTCTGTTCCCAAAATAACATTAGGCGATGGTCAAGATCGACAAGATACGATCGACGAAGCTACTTTGACTTACTCCAACTAAATCGATAAAGCTCGAGTTCTCAGATATTCATAAGAATATCTTAGAATTTGGGATTTTTCGATCTAAAATAACAACAGACTCTACTTCCAAAGTTTCCGGGGATGAAGTTTCAATGCTGAGAATTCTAAAAAGGCAGAGAAGGATGAGCGTATCGAAAGCCGCGGATTTCACTGGATTCGAGGCTGAAAGATGCAAGTCAGCATTCGAGAACCTCTCTGGAAAGAATTTTGTTACTTTTGATTCAAATGAATATTGGATTACCTCTGAGGGGGAAGGTTATCTTGCGTATTCCAAATCTTTCAGAGATCCGGCAACCCGGACGTTAAGATCCTAGAAAATAGATAGAGTTTTTCGAGGCAGCCGACCAAGGCCCAGACGTTTTCAATCCGGGTCAAACCAATCCTGTGTTGGCACAATCTTCCTAATCTGCTGAATGACTAACTAGCGCAACCCCCCCCCAATTGAATTTCTCCTTCCAGTACGTAAAATCCTTTTAGTCAGTTTCTCAACTTTGGGGAAACCTTCAATACTTCAGGACAAGACGATTTTCTAAGACTGAACATCTTGGGTGTCGGATGAATAAATATTGCAAGGAATCAATGAAAAGCTGTGGAAGAACGAGCACTGGTGGACCAGTCCCTACAACTTCGTGGAAGAGGTCAGAGGGAATTCCCATTTTGTAACGCCCATTGAGCTTCATGACGTGACACTTCGTGACGGAGAGCAGACGCCGGGAGTCGTATTCTCTAAAGATGATAAGGTTCGAATAGCGATGAAACTGGACGAAGCAAAGGTCCACAGAATTGAAGCTGGCATGCCGGTTGTTTCAGAGGAAGACAAGCAAGCAATCAAGGAGATTGTGAAGAACACTTCTTTTTCCAAGATCTTTGCATTCTGCCGCGCCCGGAAGCAGGACATCGATGCAGCTATCAGCTGCGATGTCTCCTCCGTTATCATCGAGATACCAGTGCTGCGAGAACGTCTTGAGGTCATGGGGACGGCTGTCGAGAAGGCCTCTGCGGACGCGATGGGCGTAATCGAGTACGCAAAGCAGCACGGAATATTCGTGGTCTTTTTTCCCTATGATACGACGCGAGCTGATCTCGACTCGATCAGTATAATGATGAAGGCGGGAGAATCTGCACACGCAGATAGGCTCGCGGTCGTTGACACGATGAGCGCTTCCTCCCCTGAGGGATTTTCCTATCTTTTTAGAAAGGTCAGAGACATGGTCAACCTTCCGCTCGAAGTTCACTGCCATAACTCACTCAGTCTTGGTGTTGCGAATACACTTGCAGGACTATCCGCTGGCGCCAAAGCTGCGCATGTTTCGGTCAACGGGATCGGTGAAAGTGCGGGAAACGTGGCACTTGAGGAGGTCGTCATGTCCCTGCTGCTACTGTACGGCATTGATTGCGGCATCGATCTGATGAAATTGCATGAAGCTTCTAAACTGGTATCTGAGCTTTCGAAAATCCCAATCCCTGTTAACAAGCCGGTACTCGGGAGGAATATTTTCCGGAGGGAAAGCGGTATCGCCGTTGAACGATATTACAAGAGGCCGGAGCTCGCAAGACAACTGGAACTCTTCGACCCAAGCTGGTTTGCCGACGAGACTGAGATTGTGCTGGGTAAGAAAAGTGGAAAGTACTCGATCATGTATCACTTGCGAAAGAAGGGAATCGAAGCAAGCGATGAACAGGTTAACGAGATGCTTACGCAGGTCAAACAAAAATCAATGGAGAAAAAAGACCTGGTAACGGACGAAGAATTTGATGAAATTACTTCAGTAGTTCTAAAGAATTAGGGCAATAAGTTATCCATTTAATCCAGATACACTGAAATCAATTCCCTTTAGAGCGAAGGAACCACTTCCTTCGCAAAGGGAAGTATGGAATTCAAGGTTGGATAATCCAGAAAGTAAATCATGAATCTCTGAACACCGACCTTGATATATTCTGCAAACCTTTCGGTCACGTCTTCAATAGTACCAAAGATGTACTCCTTCCTGATGTCTTCGAGCTTAGCAGTGGTCGGCTGCTTCCCCAGACGCCGTCTTTCGGGGTTTGCCGCTGAATGCAAATTTGTCCAGTCAACCAGTCTCTGCTCCTGTTCTGGATTGTCAGTAATGAGGACATACTGCTCTAACGACTTTTCGATGCGGTTATAGTCCGTCCCGACCGTGGTGCAGTGGTCTCTTATCACCTGGAGCTTATGGGAATAGTCCCCGGTTGACAACTCGTCGATGTTCCATCCATCAGCATATCTCGCGACAGCCTTAAGCAGAAGCTTTTCACCCTTGCCACCAATTACTATTTTGGGGGACGGCTTTTGAATCGGTTTCGGTACACAGGCTGCATCGTTGACGCTGTAGTATTTCCCCTTGAAAGTGAAGCGGTCCTGCGTCCACATTCCACGAATTATTTTGACGGATTCCACGAGACGCTCAATTCGAGCTTTCGGAGTTTCTTCCCAGGGGAGACCGTACGCAAGTTGTTCAAAGCCGTTCCACCCAGCGCCGATTCCAAGATCGACTCTGCCATTTGACATCACGTCGAGAGTTGCCACAATCTTTGCGAGTAAAGCCGGATTCCGGTGGGTTGCACAACTTACTAGAGTCCCAAGCCTCATCGTCTCAGTGACTTGACTTAGACCCGCAAGAACAGTCCAAACTTCTAACGTTCCAAGAGTGGGGCCAGTCATCAAATGATCCGGTCCCCAGACGGATTCAAATCCCAGACCTTCGCAAATTCTCGTCACCTCTTTCATTCGCTCAAAGTTCAAACCATCATCCCAGGCGCTTGAGCCTGCGTCAATTGGAAGAGCTAATCCGAATTTTGCTTTGGGCATTTGATCAAAGCCGGTTGGACATCAGAAGGTAATTATGGATTGTGACAGAATGAGATTTGAGTTTCGATCTATCCTGATCAGTGCAAGATCTGCGATTTAACAAGCGATGGCTACCTTTTATCATGTTTGAGAGTATCTTGCTCGAATTTGTGAGTGATAGTATCACGGAGTATTTCGAGGCGTCTTCTGTCGGGGATTATTCCTAAACCACATCATCGGAGGAGGCTTGATATCATCCTGCCAGAATAGTGCGATTAGCTCTCCCATATGATAGAGCTGTTCCGTAAATGACTGAAAGAGGCACTCCTCGACGGACAAATCAAAGCTCTCTCCACTTGAAAGAGCGAAATTCGCTCTCCGATTGAAGTCGACCTTGTTTTTCTCCGCAGCTTTCAGATATTCCCTTGTTTTTGATTCCACTCGATCAAGGTAGTCTAAGACCTGCTTCATGTTTCCAAAATCGTCCGGGTTTTCCTCTTTGTATTCCTGAGGAGTGTTAAGGACAAAGGAATTCACGATCCAATCCTCGCAATCAATCATGTGAATCAGAATATTCCTCATGCTGTAGAAGCTCGCTTCTCTATTCTTTGTGATCTCCTCCCAGGGCTCCTCAGTCAGTTTGTTTGCGAAACGTCTGCGAACGTGGGATGAATACTCGTAAAGTTCTGGAATGCTCATCATTTCGATAATCCTCAGATTTCAGAACGATGTTCCCATTTCAGGTTATCCCGAGGAAGGTTCGTTTCAGCTAAACTTCTGCAGGTTTCAAGCGCAAATACGGTCCGACGGCCTGGAGAACCTTATTCTCAGCTTTGCGCAAGTGATCTTCAAAACTTGTTCGCGGTACTCCCATCAATCCGGCGATCTCTCCAGCGGTTGCGCTTCTTGGCAACCTGTAGTACCCGTTGTCCAGAGCAGTCATCAGGGCTTTTGTTTGCTTCTGGGTTAAGCTACCGAAAAGAGAAGCCGTGGATAGAAGGAATGTATCACGAACGGATTCCTCTGAGATCGACCGTCTTGAGATAATTTCAATCGTATTCTGACTGTCGAGGTCTTTGAAGAGATTTTTCAGATCTCTCTCTGAGAATGCTATGAAGCGGTACCACTCCCATCCCTCAGAGTAAATAGCAGGTTGAAGCTCAAGGCAATTTCGTTTTTCAAATGCTGGAAGGGTGGGTGGCGGAATCTTGTCGCAGGCGCAGTGCATCAAGACAACTTGGAGACTTGACTTTGCGTAAGATCTTCGGATTATCTTCGTTCCCAGAGATTTCGTCAGTTTCTGGATTTCGAGGTTGATTTTCAAATCATTCTGCAAGTCCCTGTGAGAGATCTCAAGAACGTCTCTGCTCCAGTTGCACCAGTGTGATATTACAACGGACGGATGCGTCTTCGAAAATTCGTTATACGGGCAGTCGTGCTGGAGCTTGAATGCGACCTCATAGTGTGTCATGGATCCTTTTTCATGTCGGGTGTCGATAAATGGCTATAGCCGTCAAATCACGGCTACGGAGAAATCTTACCCATTAACAAAAAGAATTGGGAGCTTGGAAAATAATTCAGGAAATTGGATTGCATTTGAGTTTAACAATAAGCCTCATTTTTTCGAAATGTTCTTTCTGATAGCATCCCTCATCTTTTCCTCTTCCTCTCTTGGGCTGAATTCGACGAGCTCTGTACCTGCAAAAATGCGAGCTACGTGTCCCGGTGACATATAGTATACATCACCTTCCTTGCATGTTTCCTTATGATCAGCGTACTTTACTTCAAAACCTCCCTTCAATACGTACCCCCAATGTCTCGACTGACAGTTATCGTGAGGAAGACCCATTAGCAGTGGCTGTAAATCAACCTCTTTTTTGAAAGTCTCGTACCCAACGTTCATGTCACCCATCGCAATTTCGCGTATCGTCTTTTCGGCATCATTTGCCTGCTGAGGAAGTTCTTCCTTCTTGGATTTCATTTTACTTATCTTGTGATTCTGAAAATTGGGAGCTCTCTTAATTCTTTTCTTTGTAGGATCTTATCTTTCAGATATGACATGAAGTCATAATTCTTGGTTATAGATTCGTCCCGATATCAAACAGAAGCTTTTGACAGGAACCAATACTATAAAGATGGAGTTTTTCGCGAATTTCAATTGAAAGAGGTACACTCGATTTTTTGACAGAATCTAATCTTGCGAGAGCGAAATATACATGCAACAATGTTCTAGCAAAATCCAAAAAGCTCCGGCATGTTGGCTATTATGACTTGTTCGGAAAGATACTGTGCGACAGCGGAAGGGAGCAGCTGGAACCTCTCAAGGGGGAAGGGGTGGAAGAAATGCATATTCTGAACGGTACAGCGGCCTCGACGGTAGCGCTTTGGAAGCGATCAGATTACTTACTTGGACGGCTAGATGCGTTCATAATGATCATGGAAAAAGTAGTGGACCTTATCGTACCTCAGCAGGATACGGGTTCTTATTTTCTCGCAGTTTTCGATCCAGAAACTCCGATGGCAGAAGTGGAGCGAATACGTCTCAGCATTATTGAATCTAGCAAATAAGTGGAATGCAAGTCAGCCAAATTTTTGGTAACTGCGTTAGACGGTTCGCTGAATTTAGGCAAAAGTGCAAGAAACATGGAAAGCTGGAACAAGGCTAGAAACGGAATAAAGCTCTTGATGACTCCCGGCCCCGTCGAGGTTTCTCCGAGGGTGCTATCTGCGCTGGCTCAACCGGTCATTTATCACTATTATCCAGCGTTCGTGAAATTCTTCGAAGAAACAGTTGAGAAGACGGAACGAATCTTCCGTATAAAGCACGGGACTGATGTGTTAATTCTCCAGGGTGAAGGAGTTCTCGGGCTCGAAGCGTCCGTCGTCAATTCAGTTAATCCGGGAGAAAAGGTTCTTGTGTTTGAAAATGGTCCCTTTGGAAAGGGGTTTGGCGCATTTGTGAAAAATGCCGGCGGGGTTCCGGTCTATTTTCATGAAGAAACGACCAGGTGCTTCGACACTGATCTCGCTTGCGCATTCTTGGAAGAAAACAAAGACGCCGTGGCGATGACGGTGGTCCACTGCGAGACGCCCGCCGGCTTGCTCAACCCTCCGGAACAAATTTGCAAAAAGGCAAAAAGCCTCGGCATGCTTACGATTGTCGATTGCGTCGCCTCCCTGGGAGGAGCAGAGTTCATACCGGAGGAGTGGGGTATAGATATCGCTGTTAGCGCGTCCCAGAAGTGTCTTTCCGCTCCTAGCGCCCTAACTCCAATGACTGTCAGCAATTTCGCTTGGGAAAGAATCGAGAGAAAGAAAAATCCGATTCGTTCAAGCTATCTCTCACTTTT
>DATNHH010000303.1:0-3459 GCA_035605055.1 Nitrososphaerales archaeon | reverse complement strand
AATCTCCTATCTATTTTCAAGGGGGTAGATCATGAAGAAGTTAGACAGCCAGGATGACTTGTCAGGTTTTACCCACATCTGCCCGTCAAACAACGGCAGAAAAAAACCTAAAGTTGATTCCCGCATGATCAGATCTCACTTCAATTCTGGACTGAATCTTTCGGAGGCTGAAAAGCGAAACCCGGAAAAACTTTAGCTTCAGGAATGAAGCGATATTACTACAATCTTCGTTAAAATCTTGTTCTAAACTATTTAATATCTAGGAACGTTCTCGGGTATTGCCATGAAAAAGAATCTATTTCTGATGTCGGTCCTTATTCTTTCACTTACTATTCTTATGGCTGTTCCCATGAATGCAATTGCAGTTTCATCTTTCACAAATCCAAGCCCAGGTGATTGGACAACTTTCAACTTCGACTACAACAATTCGAGATACAATCCAACCTCAACAATTACTTCATCTAATGTCGGATCACTTGCGCAAGTTTGGCACTTTCCGACAGCAAGCACGGTGACTTCACAACCAGTTGTTGCGAGCGGCGTTGTCTATTTTGATGACTGGGACGGAAACGTGTATGCCCTAACTCTTTCGACAGGATCGAAAATATGGAGCACAAACATGGGAGGAAATATCTCTGCCAGTTTAACGCTTGCTAATGGTGTGCTGTATGGGGGTATGAACCCCTATGGGCCTGTTCCGATGGTATTTGCTCTTGACGCCACTACTGGAAACCTTCTCTGGAAAAAGACCATAACCAATACAAATGAGACCTCTGTCTGGGCAACGCCAGTGGTCTACAGCAACCTAGTAATTGTTGGCATCGCTGGATTTGGCTCGGTTGAACAAAACACGTCGAAAGGCGGCGAAATTGTAGCACTTAACGCACAAACCGGGTTAATGGTATGGTCTTTCAAGACTGGGGTATCAAAAGTTGGGGGTGCTGCCGTTTGGGGGACCGTTGCGCTCGATCCGACTTTGGGTTACATATACTTCGGAACGGGAAACGCGTACACTCGGACTGCTCAAAATTCGTCGGCTTACTCGTATTCGCTCATTTGCCTGAACGTCGCTACAGGAAAGGAGGTTTGGATCTACACTGCTTACAAATTCAAGGGTGACGACGACTTCGGATCAAGCCCCAATTTGTTTACAATCTCTGGACATAAGGCGGTCGGACTCGGTGGGAAGGATGGTGATTATTACGTTTTAGATCGCGTAACTGGAAAACTTCTCCACAAATTCGTTCTCTCGGCTGGAGTTACGGGACAGGGAGTTACTGGCGTGGCTGGATTCATCTACACGACGAGCAGCACGACTCCTGAAATATTTGTACCGGTGAATTATGATACCACCAAGACATGTTGTGCAAGAATCACTGCTATTCTCCCATCAACCAATAAGATTGCATGGAGATTCAAAACGGCGGGTCCACATGTTGTCGGGTCAGTAACCGTAATCCCTGGAGCGATTATTTTCGGAGACACGGGAGGTAATCTGTACGCTCTCTCTACTTCAACTGGTGCATTGCTGTTTCATACTCTTCTGCCGTCTTCCATTGGTTCTGGGATTACCGCATCTGAGGGGTATATTCTAGTGACAATCGGGACTCCTGGATATTCACCATTGACTCAATATGGGTTGTATGCCTTTACCTGACAAAAATGCAAAACTCCGAGCTAGTCTCAAAAAAAATTGAGCTAAATCATGGAGTAGCTTGAGCTAATCTTCAAAGGAAACGCTGCTAGCGGCCGCTCGATTCCGAGAAAGCATTTAAACAAAGTTTGAAAATGGACTTCAATTCTGTAATGGGCTCGTCGTCTAGCTTGGTTAGGACACCGCTCTGACTGTTGCTATCATTGAAGATTGCATCAAGAAAACGGCGGGGGTCGTGGGTTCAAGTCCCTCCGAGCCCATATTACTATCTTCCAATGTTGACATATTAGCATAGCCCTGTTCAACCATAGTATTGAGGTCGCCTGGGCTATTTCCAAATTGACTGTCCATGCTCGGAAATCTTCGGCTCCTTAAGCTCGGCTCAGTACTTAATTACTGATTCCTATTTTTTCTTTCTTCGGGCTTATGTCGTACAAGATCGTGAGAATAGGACTTATCGGCTGCGGTTTCATGGCCGGAGAGCATCTGAGACATCTGCAGCTGCTCGACGATTGCAAACTTGTGTCAGTTTCGGACGTGGATCCAAGTGCGATTGAGAGGCTGAAGAAGATTGCGCCCTGGATCGACGGGGTGGATGAATTCAAGGACTATCGGGACATGATAGCCGCTGGCGGTCTGGATGCAGTAATCGTAGCTACTCCACACTCTCTTCACCACGAGCAAGCACTTTTCGCGCTCCACAATAATCTTGACGCCCTGATCGAAAAACCCATGGTATCGCGCGCCGCGGAAGCGAGGGAGATAGCGCATCTTGCAAAGGAGAAGAAGAAGCTCGTCATGGTCGGTTATCAGAGGCACACCGAGCCCCCCTACGCACATGCTAGGCAGATTATCGCCAGTGGTGAATTGGGGAAGCTTCACTATGTCAATGCTATTCAGACGCAGGGATGGTTTAGAGACAAGCTCGGGACTTGGAGGACCGATCCAAGGTTCAATGAGTTAGGATATATTGCAGACTCTGGAAGTCATCTGATCGATGCGATACAATGGATATCTGGGTCTGAGGTCGAGGAGGTTATCGCAAGGACTGATAACCTGTCTTCCGAAGTTCCTGTAAACGCAGCTATTTTCCTGAGATATAGCAGCGGTGCTTTAGCCAGCATCAGCATGGTGGGTAGTGCACCCGAGTGGCACGAGCAAGTAAGGTTTTACGGAGAATTGGGTGAAATCATATGTCGTTTCAATTACGACGAGCACTATCAAGCGGCGAATAGTTCGGTCGAGATAATCGATCAAAATAACTATTCAATTCAACGCCCACTCAGGATGCTTCCGCCGAGGTCGAACCCCACGAGGAATTTCATAAATTCTTTACTCGGGACGGAGGAGCCTCTGTGCACTGTTGAAGACGGGATGATGACTGCGGTAATACTCGAAGCGATTCAAGCTTCAGCAAAGGATGGCGGAAAACCTGTTATGATGTCCATGAAGAAATCCTGATCTTATTTTACTATCACGGTTGATTTGTGCAAGATAAGACGATACTTATCATTACGAAGAAACTAAAGGAAATATGGAAAGCTAATCGTTCTTTCGGGACCTCAATCCACAAAATGTCGTGTTCCGAAGAATGTATGCCATGCGAAAGGACCTAGAGAATGTGAATGGGGTCAGTCTTACCTAAATGTCCCAATAGGTCGGATGGTCGTAACTAAGTCACTCCAAGCCCACTCTTTTTTCCGTCGATGGAGAAACGGCAGAATCCTGCGGGTTGACTCTCTGCCCAATCTAACCCTACTTGTTCTTACAACACTGCGCCGAGAACATTAAGGTTTTGGAAGACC
>DATNHH010000302.1:0-5883 GCA_035605055.1 Nitrososphaerales archaeon | reverse complement strand
AAACATCGTCACCCTATACTCAGATCTGGCGAGTATCCCGAATGCCTTTACATGATTAAGGGACGAACGCTTCCGAAATTCGTCAGAAGGGCTGAAAGTTTCAGCTTTTGGTACTTCTTTTTGTTCCGTCGATATTTTGCTACCGACAGCTTTGATTGCCGAAACGAGGTCGCGAGACTCTGATGACTCAAGGTCAAACTGTCTCCTAATGTCTTTCGTAATCGCCCGCTCGATCGCCCAGGCTCCTAATCCGAAGGTATCTTCAATAGCTTTCTGAAAATTCTCAGGTTCTCTGAGAATATTCTTTTCTTTTGAACCATTTTCCTCCATTTTTGCAAGAAGTTCATTCCGCCAATAAACCTCTCTATGATGGTCGCTTGCAAATATTCCCAATCCTGTGTCCACGCAATCTAACAACGCCATCTCGCCCGGCGTGGAGTTTTCTGGATAAGATTTCGGTTCGTTTGGAGCCTCCTCCTGCGAAGAATCAGAAGATCGCGGAAGGAACATTGTTCTGGTAGAATGATCGGATTCTTTATAGGTATTATCCTAATGAGGGGATTTTTTTAGTGAATCCTCACATTTATCCCAAAGAATACATATTTGGTTTTTTGATTAATGCACGTGATGGGCCAGGACTTATTTTTGAAATAATCAAGCCCCGATTAATTTAGGAGACTGCGTCGTGACAGCAACCTGCCGCGCGCTCAGGCCCGTGGATTTCCTTTCGTATTACACGCAAACTTTTCTGGCGCTGGCCTAGCCCAATCTCAAGATCTTATTCGGATCGAGTACAGCTAGCTTGAAGAAATCCACCTTCAGTCTCTGGCCTAGGAGTATCTTGCGTCAGATGAAAGATTATCGCGTGTGTTGCTAGCTCAAAATCTGACTTCTCGGTTGCGGTTGTTTATCTAGCGATGTGGGGTTTGATTCTATGATTGCTGCAATTGTATCTCTTTCCGCATTCCTGGACATCTCAGAAAAATGTGAAATTAATTTCTTCGCAAGATCCTCATTTTCGAATTCGAGACCGAAGAAGAACGAGTACGGGTCTTCGGGATTTACAATTTCGATTCCGACATTTTTCTCGTCTATGACTAGGAAGCTAAATGGTATGGTCGCCTCGCGCAAAACTACGTTTGGGTTAGTTGTCAATTCTTTGAATACGCTGAGGGCTTTCGGATGAGTCATCAGATTCCCCATCAATTGCAATTTCGTTGAAAGACCATTTCTGTTGCTGTGAAGGATGTTTACTTTGCAGCCCCTCTTCGCTACACGCAGAGCCGAATCCGCTGTTCTAAAATCTACGTACCTCGAGGCAACAAAGAGCTCCTTTTTCATCGTCTCGATTTTTATCGCGACGTGCATGCTTAGCTCGTTCCAGGTGTCAAAGAATTTTACCGGCTTCAGGTTTGCTACTCCGGTTGATGTCTCGAGGTTCGCAATCAATTCCTCTGACAAATTTCTGTCGTGTCCCGAATACACTGTTCCGTTTGGAGCATTTCTTGTGTCCGCATTACCCTTCCCGACCAAGATTTGCTCAAGGTTCTTGACCTGATTTTCAAAAACCATGGTTCCCAAACTGGTGTGTCTGTATTCACCATTCTCTTTGAAAATCAATCCCAAGTCGACCAGTTCTTTTAGTCGCCCATAGTATCGTTTTTTCGTAAATTGATGTTTTTGCAGAACACTCGTTGAAGCATCAATTCCGTCCACTGCCAGATTGAATATTCGGAGGGAGTCGCTGTTTGAAAGTGCTGCGTAAATCTCTCTCGCTCTAGTTTCAATTTCAGGGGAAGTCGTCGGTGATACGTCTTGTGACATGATCTTCCATTACTGGAGATCGCACGTATAGGCAGTTTCACCGTTTACAGAAAAAAGGATCTGTCGATTTTTTCTGATTCGGAATTCATGGTTTAATATCACTGTCAACGTACGTTATATCGCAATAGAAGTGGAATTCTTGGCTATTACCAATAGAGCCGGGCATGGGGACTCGATCGGAGTCTTGGAGAATAGCTCGGCTGCCGATATACACGGATTGAACATTGGCAGGATTACTGAATTGTTCGAAGGCTTTGGATATTTGTGTAAGCCAGACGGTAAAGTCCGAGGCATTAGCGGCAATTTGCATAATTTTGATTTTGTATGTACAAAGCGTGACAGTGGTGAGAAATTGGTAATGAAGTCATTACTTTTCGTAAACAGTACCCACGACGAGATGGAGGTCGAATTTGTAAAATTACGTTTGATGACCTATGACTGCAGCCCTGACATCTGTTTCGTAGTGGTGAAATCATCAAGCGAGCAGTTAAGGGAAATGGCAAGTCTTTACAGGTTCACGTTAATTGATGGTAGTTCTGAAGAAAGTCCCTATAATCAGATTGAATCCCTCCTCAGACTGCGCGATGGAGATCTGACGGAGAGAAATATCGTACCCCGATAACCTTTCTCAATCCTTCACTCTCGAATCACTCATAACTTTTAGAGCAGTTGCCACTCCATTGTCGAACGCTGCGAGCTCTCTGAATGTGCCTTCACCAGATTCAAAGTATTCGTCGGCATCATCGTAAAGCGTTTTGAGAAGCGCTGACCTGAACGCCCAGCGATCTATCTTCTGTTCTTTGGACCACCTTTGAAGTTCGCCCATTTTATCGATACATAGCTCGAGTTGATCATTCGGAACTCCTTCTATTTTGAAAAGCGTCAATGGAATACTCAATTCTGAACAGAATTCACGGGACTAGATAACGAAATCTAGTAACATCGATGCTAACTGCCCGGGACCGGCTTGCTTTTCTGTGCCTCAACTCCCCGCGTGACTAAAGAACTCGTTACAGCATCTCGGTCGAAAAATTCAACGATGTCATAATTTCTTGCGAGTCGCATGGCCCACTTCATCTTGAATTTTCCATCAGTATCATAGTTTCCGGGCTCACGAAGAATCAAGTGGAAAATTGGCACACTCAAATTTGCCAGCCTTGCTCGGGTAGCTTCTAGAAGATGGTCTCGTCTGGCAGAGGAGATTCCGATTGGGACACGATTAAGTTTTTGCTGCTCATTGACTTTTTCTCGCCCCTGAATAATCACGGAATCCTGCTCAATATAGCGAGGGCTGTCAAGAAGTTCCCAGTACTTTTTCTTGACCTCTTCATCATGAATATCGGACGGCCTCGTAGAGGCTGGCAGTCCGAGCTCCAGCATAATCATTCTCTTCTTCTGCGAAGTGTCTAAGACAGTGCTGTCAAGGTCAAACAAAGCGATCATTGAATTCTTTGGGATTGAATCTATGAGGTATGGATTACATCTTTCGAGATAAGCGCACCGTTCGCACTGGCCATAGTCCCGCACGGTCGCCGCTTCTTTGTCAGGCAAACTTCCTTTTTTGAGGGCATCATGGAGCTCGAAGACCCTCTCTCTCAGAACAGCGTTCATCACTTCATCCTTTGGGATGGTGAAAGCCTTGACTCTACCCTCTCTTTTGGCCCAATACAACAAAACTCCTAGGGGATAGTCTTGCGCTAGGAGGTAAGTTGAAAGCTGATAGTAGTGTGATTGCCTCGGTTCATCAGGAAGAGTGGACGTGCTTTTAATTTCGAGAGGAATGAAAAGCTTGAAGTTATCTCCGGCCTCGCTAATTCTAATCAGCAATAGATCGTCGATCCTGCCGTGAAGCTTTGCCTCGTTGCTGAATTCAAGATCAACGGCGACTTCACTCCCCTCCACCGATATCAGACCGGATCTCCTCAGTGCAAGCGCAATTAATTCGTGGATCGCCCGGCCCTCACCGAAGATCGCAAGCTCTTCCGAGGTCGGCGGTTCAGGAAACAGGTACGAGTAGGCTTGGGCCCTGAGACACTTCTCAATCATGCTCGGATAGTAGGAACCCAATTTGAACTTGTGATTACCGGATTCCGATTCCCATTCAGAATACATGCCCTGTTTTAGGGCATCTTCGATAGTCGAGGCGATAGATTTTGGGTTGGAAAGGATTTTCGAAACCCAGGACTCGAATTTTGCTTTGTCGTCTTTGGATAGGGGAGCATCGTATCCCGAATGATCGTGGAGGAAATTGTCGAGTGACATCAAGTTTCGAACGCGTTTCATGCACCGGACGGCTTTGCATCGACAGGCTTTGATTGATCCTTCATGTGGGTAAGAACGTGAGCAACAATATCATCAATTGGAAATGCCTGGGAACATTTTGGACAAATGACGAGGTGGTTTCCTTTTTTCAACTCAAAGAATATGAGGATTTTTTCAAGTTAAAAAGCCTGAGGGCAAATATCGCCCAGCGATCACTGTTTGCCAAACTCGAGCGCTAATCTCGCTAAAGAGGCGGCTCCAAACTTCAAAACATCTTCATCGACTTTGAATTTCGAACTGTGATTTGGATAAATACATCCCTTTTCCTCGTTTTTCGTTCCCAAGTAATAGAAAGTGCCCGGAGCCCTTTGAAGGAACCTCGAAAAATCTTCGGCGCCTAGCTTGACGTCTATCTCGTTTGTTTTCGTTCCTCGGATTGTCTTTAGAATTTCCCTCACTTTCTCGGTTACTCTCTCATCGTTGTAGGTGACAGGATACGCATCTTGCTTAAACTCGAGCTCGTACTTCGCCCCGTAAGCTTCGCATATTGACTTTGTAATCTGAACTACACTTTTCTTCGCGAGTTTCCGGGTCTTTTCGTTTAGGGTGCGTATTGTTCCCAGGAGCTCGGCGTCGTCAGGTATAACATTGTCCTTCGTACCTGAGTGAATGCTACAGACCGAAATAACAAAGGGCTCGACGGGGTTGATTATGCGGGTCGAGATTCCTTGTATTGCCACTATCAACTCCGCAGCAATGAAAATCGGATCAATTGTTTCATGGGGCCTCGATCCGTGACCTCCCTTTCCGATGATTTTGATCTTGAAAGCATCTGGCGCTGCCATGAAAGGACCTGCTCGAATCCCAAAAGTTCCTGACGGATACTCGCCACCAATGTGCAAGCCAAAAACGTAATCGACTTTGGGATTTTCCATGACTCCGGCCTCGATCATGGGTTTTGCTCCGCCCCTTCCTCCATCTTCTTCAGCTGGCTGGAAAAAGAATTTCACAGTACCAGAGAGATCGGCTCTGTGTTTGGTTAGGAGCTCAGCAGCACCCAAGAGCATCGCAACGTGAGTGTCATGTCCGCACGAATGCATTATTCCAGAATTTTTAGATTTGAATGGAAGATCGACATCCTCAGTGACCGGCAAGGCGTCCATGTCCGCGCGAAGCCCCACGACCTTCCCCTCCCTACCTCCTTTCAAAATGCCAAGAACGCCATGGGTTCCTCCGATTTCTGTCTTGACCTCGATTCCCAGACGTTTCAAATGCCCCGCAACCACCTTGGCCGTTCGTTGTTCCATGAAGGAAAGCTCGGGGTGTTCGTGAAGATCTCGCCGAATTGCTATTATCTCGGGTTCCAGATTCTTAACTTCCGACTCTAAGCTGATTGAAGACATTTCTCAGAAACGAGCAGTCGGAAACGAAGATAAAATGTATTCTTTTGATATCAGACAAACCTGGAAACCATCCCATGAACCCCCTGGATTTTGAATCTGGGAATTGTTCTGCTCTCTAATTTACTTCGCAAGAAATACCTTGTCGTATCTATTCGTTTCGAAAATCAGCCTCATTCCAAAAATGGAGGAGAATCATTCTCCTTCCGCATTGAATCAATATGACTGACACTTGAATCATCAAACCAAGAATTTATCCAATTATGGATAAAAAATCCATTTTTCTAATTCGGCAAACTTTCTTAATACCCTTGATCGAGGATCAAATTTTTCATGCACAGTTTGCCCGATGAGCCAAATCAGAATTTCGAGGATTCAACAGCCCCTCGTGATAATA
>DATNHH010000301.1:0-4051 GCA_035605055.1 Nitrososphaerales archaeon | reverse complement strand
GAACCCGCTGCAGGCGTTGCTCCTCGATTAGCTCAGGATATTTTCAAGAGCATCTCGACCCAGCGCAAGGAAAAAGGTACGACCTTTTTCATCATCGAGCACCGTCTAGAGATTCTGTTTGACTACGTCGACTACGTGTTTGTAATGGGACGGGGGAAGATAATTGCGCACGGCAAGCCTGATGAGGTCGTGAAAGATCAGAAAGTAATTGAAGCTTACCTCGGATGATCGCGGGGCTTTCTTTTGAAAACCATTTTACACGTTCAAGACCTCGTGTCGGGTTATGGTAAGCTTGCCATCGTCCAGGGAATTTCATTCGACGTTGACCGCGGCAGCATCATTGCTGTAATCGGTCCAAATGGCTCAGGGAAGAGCACTCTCGTAAAGTCGATTTTCGGACTCACGACTATCTTTGAGGGCGACGTCGAATTTTCGGGAAAAAAGATCAGGGGAATGAAACCTGAGGACATCGCAAGGACCGGCCTCGCTTATGTCCCGCAGATCTCGAATGTATTTCCGGATCTAAGCGTCAAAGACAATCTGATTCTTGGAGGAATAATGCTTAGAGACAAAAATGAGCGCCTTTCGCGACTCTCAGAGATCGAAAAGATGTTTCCAATTCTCAAAGACAGAGACAGGCAGAGGGCGGGAACTCTAAGCGGTGGAGAGCGTCAGATGCTTGCGATCGGCCGAGCGCTCATGGCTAAACCAAAAATGCTAATGCTTGACGAACCAACAGCAGCTCTTGCCCCGATAATTGCTGACCAGGTGTTCAAAAAACTCGCCGAAATTCGCGAGTCGGGAGTAACGCTTCTCGTTGTGGAACAGAACGCTCGCAAGGCTCTCGGCCTCGCCGACAAGGG
Organism: Nitrososphaerales archaeon; assembly: GCA_035605055.1. GTDB lineage: Archaea > Thermoproteota > Nitrososphaeria > Nitrososphaerales > CADDZS01 > DATLTL01. Next base: position 3,188 of record DATNHH010000301.1, on the reverse strand, counting down.
AATCGTCCTAACGCAAGGGAAGAAGGTTTTCGATGGGACTCCGTCTGGAATCACGAACGACGAACAGATCATCAGAATGTACCTTGGTACAGCTGGTGAGAGAGCTTCCCAATCGTGACTCGTGATGAAGAAAAAAACATCCATTGCGATCATCGGTGCTGGAATTATTGGCGCAAGCATTGCCTACAATTTGGCGATGAAGGGAGAAAGGGACGTCGTCGTATTTGACATGGGGAGGGCTGGGGGCGGTAGCACAGCTGCTGCACTTGGTGGATTTCGTTACCAGTTCTCAAATGAGCTCAGTGTCCTCCTGAGTAAGGAAAGCGTCCGGGTCATTGATAACTTCAAAGATCTTACGGGTTATGATCCTCTAGTTCGTCACGACGGCTACTCCTTTATCGCATCCCAAGAAACGTCGATCCGACAGCTTCAGAAGAACATGAATCTGCAGAAAACGTTAGGCGTTCCTGTTGAATTTGTCTCGAAAGAGGAGCTGCAAAAGCGTTTTCCATTCTACGATTTTACCGGAATTCTCGGTGGGACTTTTTGCGGAGCGGATGGACACGCGTCTACTCTGGCCGTTCATCAGGGCTTTGTATCAAAAGCAAAGGAGCTGGGGGTCGAGTTCTATGAAAACTGTGAAGTCGACGAAATCAAGATCGAAAGTTCTGTTAAAGGATTGATAGCTTCGAACAACATAATTCAGTGCGCTAAAGTGGTCATTGCTTCGGGCGCCTACTCCGGACTGGTAGGTAAGCTGGCGAGAATTGAGATTCCGATCGAACCGGTTCCTAGACGGGTCCTAGTAACTAGGAGCTTTACTAATGGAATCCCTCTGGATATACCACTGTTAATTGATGTGGACTCGACCCTCGCCCTCGGCAGGGAGGGCAAGGGAATTCTAATTGGTGACAATCAAAACATTAGTCCTGGATTTAAGTTAGAATTTCCTCCAGACCACGACGAGAGATTAATGTCAAGGGCAGTTGAGAAAGTTCCTGCCCTCGCGGAAGCCTCGATCTCCTACGCAAACCAAGGACTATACGAGATGACGCCTGACGCCAATCCCATTGTATCTGCAATTCCTGAAGTTGAAGGACTTTACTGTTGTGCAGGATTTGCTGGTCACGGATTCATGCACTCGCCTGCAATTGGAAGGACTATGGCGGAACTCTTACTTGAAGAAAAACCGCACGTCGATATATCCTCGCTTGATATTAGCCGATTCAAAGGTCATTCGCTGGAGAAAGAAAAGCTGATCATTTGACCCAGCAAAGAATATCTTAGGGCAATTGAAAAGTGAATAGTTGTGAAAAGCCGCTTTCAATCCCTCCAATGCATTTCATGTGGAACAAAATATCCTGTCGATACTCATTCGCGATGCGAGAAATGTTTGGGCATTTTGAGCGCTAAATACGATCTCAATGGAAAGAGCTTCGATTTTCAGGCGGCGAGAAATTCAATCTGGCAGTTTAGAGATATGATGCCACCTGTTAGCGACTCTAACATCATCTCGATGCGGGAGGGATGGACTCCGTTCATCGAGGCAAAGAGATATGGACATTCGATCGGCAGTTCAAGTTTATGGTGCAAGGTAGAAGGTCAAAATCCGAGCGGATCATTCAAGGACCGCGCAGCTTCTCTGGGGCTTTCACTCGCTATGGAGTGGAGAAAGCCTGGGGTCTTTACTGCTTCTTCCGGAAATGCTGCAGCCGCGATTTCTGCTTACTCGGCGAGAGCGGGGATAAAATGTCTCATCTTAATCAGGGAGGACTCTACTCCCTCCAAACTGGGGCAGATAGCAATGTATGGCGCAAATCTCCTTAGAGTGAGGGAGATCTTTCGCGACCAGCAAACGCTTGCTCGAGCGCTTGATCTCACACAAAAGGCCCTTCCGGACTGGCTGAACCATTTTGTCTGGGCACCTTACAACCCCCTACTAATTGACGGATTGAAAACAATCGCTTACGAGGTTGCTTCCGATTGCCAGAACATCGAGTTGCCGGATTGCATCTTTGTCCCCACAGCCGGAGGCGATCTCCTCTACGGGATATTCAAGGGATTTCAGGAGCTCAAAGAAAGTGGTGCGGTTGATAAAATTCCGCGGATGGTCGTAGCTCAGGGATTGAATTCAAGTCCAACGGTTGCGGCAATTGAAAGTGGGTTAGACAAAGTACCAGAAACCGAAAAGGCGGATACGGTCGCAGGTGCTCTCAGAGTGAATTTTGGAACGGAACATACTCTGATCGCCGTTAGACAATCAAAGGGATTCGGTATCGCGGTTTCAGATGATGAAATAATCTCTGCCCAGAGGAAGATCGCCCTGTCCGAAGGAATTTTTACTGAAGTCTCTTCGGCAACCGCCCTCGCTGGAATCGAGAAATCGATTAAGAATGGAAGAGTTCAGAAAGACGAAAAGGTGGTAGCGATATTGACGGGTAGCGGGTTCAAGGACTATTCGCCCCCCTTCAAGGATATTTCGCTCGTTCCGCTCGCCGATAGCTCCGAGAGAATTCCAACTGTCTTGAAATCCAGTTATGGATTCTGAGATCTGATCGGGTTTCAGGACAAGTTTTCTACTTCCGAAAAAGTGATAAAAGCATAATCCGCTCGACAGGGCTGGATTCCGGTTTGAGAATCAGAACAGCGGCAGTCTTGAAGTACATAGATCATCTCAAGGATTCAATCCAAAGTCGCAACTCTCGGTTTCTGAAAGGTGTGTTCTGGATTACTGCAATCAGCACCTGTGCCCTGAGATTCCGTGAACCAAGGAATTCCTTTACATTGGCTCTGATCTTATTCCTTGTACCCCTAACGATTCACTTTGCGGCTCTCCAATTTGCTTTTCTGGTCGTATTAGGACTTTCGATTCTCTCACTTTTCTTGACGAGGCTTGCGAATTCTGTTTTCCGGCTTACAAGAATCTGAATCAAGCCCTTACAATCAGAACTCGAAATTCGAGTAGCGGAATCTGCGTCATTGCATCAAATGCGCTTACTGGAGAATACCGGATCATTTGGTTCATTCTAAATCGATTTGCCGTTTGGTGTTGAATAAGTATATACGATGTCGAAACAAAATTAGCGAGCTGAATTAGAATGTCTGCGCCGCAATCGGCAGGATCGCCGTCCGATCAGTCAGATCCGGATATCCGCCAGCAGGTGGATCAGGGAAGAGGGATGTTGAAG
>DATNHH010000300.1:0-3043 GCA_035605055.1 Nitrososphaerales archaeon | reverse complement strand
TTCGGAAATCATCCCCACGGAGTAGACCAGATGCTCTCTGAGATCGGTGGATATGTATCGTATTTTGAAGATCTCTCAAGATCGGATAAATCAAAGCTCGTCAAGTATCAGGCTTCAATCAAAGATATCTCCGTACGACTCTCGAAGTTGAGCGAGTAGATTGAACATGACAGCTCATCGTGCTCCGATCAAGGAAGGAGACACAGTCTACCTTCTTGAAAAGAAAGTTCGAGGCAAGGTACTTGGAAGATTGAAGTACCTCGTCCTATTGGAACTCGAAGGGACGCACCAGCTAATCAAGGAGCATCGTGGCGATCTGAAGCTGATTCATCCGAAAATGGACAAGTTCTGAATGGAGTTGTCAAAAATGAATTTTATTTCGCCCTTCCGCTGGTTCTGGATTGCGATTGGGATAGTATTCCTCGCGGTCTTTGTTACTATCGTTGCTTCCACACTTTACTTTGGGCTAGTGCTTGGCCGAGCAGTATTCTTGGCGCCACATTTTTTTCCTTTCTTTGGATTCCCGTTCTTCGGGTTTGGATTCATCCTCTTGGGCCTCCTGATCGTGGGCTTCGCCCTGCGATTGATTTTCCGTCCTTGGCGGAGAGGTATGTACTACTCGGGACGATGGTTCAACTACGATCCAGCGATGGATTCTTTGCGGCAACGCTACGCGCGCGGTGAAATCACCCGAGAGCAGTTCGATCAGATAGCCACTGATCTGGAAAAACACCGATAGTTGTTTATTTCGATTGACTAGTCGGGATAAACTCAAATCCGCACATCGTAAACAACTGCGTTTGTGCGGAACTCCCAAATTTTATTTCTCGTAGCCTTTCTGATACTTGGCTGGTTCGGAGCGGAGGTCTATACGGCCCAGAATATTTGTGTGACTTCCTGTGTTGATCTGTCGGGCCTTACATCGTGGGAACAAGCAATTGCGGTTGCCATTTTGCCTGTAATCCTAGTATATGGAGGATTTCGGGTTAGAAAAACAGAAAAGCAAGGTTCGACCGCGATTTCGCAGAAAGAACAGAGTTAGGCGTTTAACCAAATTAGGTAATCGAGATTATTAGAATATCAGTCTAAGTTTTTTTGCAAAAAGCGGATTTCTTCATGCTCAATCGTACGTCAATAGTACCGAATTGAAGAGGGACTTCTTTGTCACGAAAGATCTGAGATTCTTCCGATCTGTTTTTAGTATTCAAACTGCTCAAGTATTCGAAGAGTGAGGCCGACCATCTTGGACATTGCACAATATGGGATGTATATCAACGGGGAGTGGAGAAAGTCTCGCGAAGAAGATTCGATTGAGGTCGTCAATCCTGCAACCGAAGAGGTGTTTGCGACAGTCCCGAAAGCGACGAGGGAAGAAGCAAAAGAGGCCGTTGATGCGGCGAGGAGTGCCCAATCCAAGTGGGAAGATCTTTCCCCGTTACAACGAAGTGTTTACCTGTTCAAGATCGCCGAGTTCATCGAGCAAGATCGAGAACGTCTTGCGAGGATCTTAACCCAAGAGCAGGGAAAGCCGCTCTACGAATCTCGCTCTGAAATCGGCGGGGCTGCAACGAATTTTCGCTACTATGCCGAATTTGCGAGAAGGATTGAGGGCGACGTTCTTCCGAGCGACTACCCTAATCAAACGATTATGATCTTGAAGTTGCCAATCGGCGTCGTCGCTTCAATAACACCTTGGAATTTCCCTTCCGCGACCGTCGCGAGGAAACTTGCTCCTGCATTGATTACGGGGAACACTGTCGTTACAAAGCCGTCAAGCAATACTCCTCTCAGTACAATCGAGCTCGCAAAATTGGCGGAAAGGGCGGGATTACCCAAAGGCGTGCTAAATGTGGTTACAGGAGCCGGATCAGTAGTCGGTGAAGAGTTAGTTACAAACAGTACTGTTGGGTTGATTACAATGACTGGCAGCACTGAAGCGGGGAGAAAAATAATGCAGAGCGCTTCCGGTCATCTTGCCAAGGTGCTCCTTGAGTTAGGCGGAAAAGCTCCGTTGATCGTATGGCGGGATGCCGATCTAGATTGGGCGCTAAAGTGCGCGATCTGGGCGAGGTTCTGGAACAACGGCCAAACTTGCATCGCCGCGGAAAGGATGTACGTTGATTCCGAGATCAGGGAAAAATTTGTCCCTGCATTTGTCGAGGCTGCCAAGAGTCTGAAGATTGGAGATCCGACAGAGCCTGGGACCGATCTGGGCCCCATGGTCAGCAAAGAAGAAAGAGAAACTAGTGAGAGTTTCATCCGAAAGGCCGTTGAAGAAAACGACAAAATAATCATAGGCGGATTGACGCCGTCAGATCAGAAGAGGGGCTACTTTCTGAAACCCACAGTTATTGAAGTGAATGACCAAAATTCTCAATTGATTCAGGAAGAGATCTTCGGTCCCATCGTGCCGATAATGGAAGTAGACGATTTCGACAGGGCAATCGAACTTGCGAATGATTCAATTTATGGATTGTCATCGTACGTATTTACGAGAGATTCGAACCGTATGATGAAAGCGATGTACAAGATAAAATTCGGTGAATGCTACATAAACCAGGTTGGTCCCGAACAATTTCAGGGCGCTCATACCGGATTCAGGCAGACAGGAATCGGGGCAGAGGGATCGAAGTACGGGCTCGAGTGTTACACCCAGCTGAAAACTTGCTACATCGATTGGGACGACGCACCTGCTCTTCCGTATCTATTTCCATACGGTCCAAAACGATAGAGACTACGTCTGATTCGAATTCAGAATAACGAAATTTCCTAGCGATATTGGAACATTTGGAGCCGTTTCGAGAACATATTTTGCGTAATGGCAAACTGAACTGTCATTCTGAGGCATAGCCTGATAGACGGAAACTATCGTCCCGTTCGGGGTTATCCAATCTTGTTGTAATGGAATCAGCGTGTTGTGCATCCAGAAACAAAGATCCTGACTTGATGAAAAGTTGAATATCATTCCATCGCAGGTGAGCCCTCCCGTCGCAAATCCGTTGCAATCTCCAAAACTCGTGACATTCTGAAATCCTTGGGTCTG
>DATNHH010000299.1:0-4147 GCA_035605055.1 Nitrososphaerales archaeon | reverse complement strand
TATCATCATGCCAGAGGGTCTGACGGCTGAAGTCAAAACGATTGAGTCTCATCACGTACAGATGCAGGAAGCCGGTTCTGGCGACAATATCGGCGTGAACTTGAGAGGAATTGGAAAAGGAGAAATCAAAAGGGGTTCTGTTCTTGGTCCTACGAATAACCCGCCTACGATTGCAAAGGCCTTTAGAGCTCAGATCATCGTCGTTCATCATCCCACTGCAATCGCTGCAGGTTATACCCCGGTGCTACACGCGCATACAGCTCAGGTAGCCGCCACGATCACAGAAATTGAGTCAAAGCTTGATCCTAGGACGGGTCAGCCTGTAGAGGAAAAGCCGAAATCGATCAAGACTGGTGATTCTGCAATTATCATCATAAAACCCCTGAGGCCGCTTTGCATCGAGACGTTCAAAGAGTTCCCTGAGCTAGGGCGCTTTGCGTTGAGGGACATGGGAACTACTATCGCGGCCGGAGTCGTTCGTGATATCACGGAAAAGGGCACAGCCGAGACGGCAAAAGCTGTCGCGAAAGCCTAGTTTGAGGACTTTGCGTCCTCAACATTTCTTTTTCTTTCCAACCAACTTTCAATAATCGAAATCCAGGTTTTTCTAAATTGCTTGGATCATAACCGCTTCCGCTATTTGTGATTATTTTTCCATTGCAGATTCAGTGCGAAAGCGCTTGCATCATCCGACCACATACATCTATATCAGCATTAGTAATCGGAAAAACGGCACTCATTGTCTTGGGGGAGAAAAATATTCACTCGACAAGGTGCCCAGACCTGAACGTGGTCCTCTCTATTACGTAATCCCGTGTCCATGAGATAATTCCTTGTCAATAACTTCTACGATTAGTTTTCGATCCTTTACATCGAGTAAATCAATCTTAATCAGGTCAGTACAATCAGAACAGGTCGTATACATGTACCGCCACCTCTTAATTATGGCATCCCTTTCGTCACAACCTCGCTTGTAACCTCCTTTGTCTCCCTCGATAATGCCCGCTTTGCGGCCCTCTTCGGAGCCTAACTCTCGACCAATATTTAATCCCGCCTCGTACCCTTTTTGGAAATCCTGTGTTGTTAGCTCGTTGGAATCCCTCCATATCTTGTGCAAGTCTTCGACAATTTCGGGATCGTGTGACGTCTGGATTACTGTTTGAACGACGTCTTTGCCACTCTGAAAGAGGGGAAACACCTCGGCCGCGATCTGGCCCCTTGTCTTATCTACAATGGTATTACCTATCTGTTCTGTGCTCTTAGCTATTCCCTTCCGTGCTGTAAATCGCGTTTGTTGTCGTTGCGGCTCTCCACGTTTCTTGACCGAAGAAATGTCTCTGAAGCTAACGTGCTGCTCGTCTGCAATTTCCTTGTATTCCTTACCAGAAGCTAACTCTTCGGCTATTTTTCTTTCAATTGTCTTGTCGCGCAAGTTTGGAATACTTCTAAAGGGTGTAATTAGCAGTCGCTAAATTTACCCTTTTCTATTGCAACCCTTGATTACCAGGATTACCCTTGATTACCAGGATTACCAGATTACACTACCAATTACATCTTCGTTCTCTGACGTAATGTTGACTGCTATACATCTCGTAATAATACCGTAAACAAAGAGGAAAAGAAAGGTTACCAGACTGGTAGTGGTAGTGAGACTGGTAATTTGCGGTAGCTTCAGGAAGTCAGATCATTCAACGTATAAGGGACAATGAACCAATCCAGCGCCGTGTCAGAACACCAAACTTTCCGGATCTTCGTCAAAGATATGGTCAGTTGGCGCATTTTCGGCATAGTTTACATCCTCGAACATCCTGCTCGGGAACTCCCAAGATCACTTACTTGTCCGTCTCGGGTCTGTATAGGGTTGCAGTAAGTTCTATTGCGATCTTCACGGAGGAGATTGCGTTCTCGATCCTCGGCACTCCCCGAGGATCATGGATTATTTATCAGTCGATGAAAATCAACTGGTTACGACGGTACAATCCAATGAAGCCTTCCTATCTAGACTGGTATTCGACTGGCGCGTCGGCTATTAACTAGTATTCAAACGGACCAAGATTTCAAGGATTCTATAAAACATAGTTAGTCCGTCTTACCCTAGAGATCTCTGACAACCGACAACCATGCGTCTCGTACATTTTCAGGATGGTACCCTCCTCCCCCCATAGCTAAGATCCTGCCACTGCATATTTTGTGCGAGAGTTCGTGGAGTTTTCTGGTGGCGTGAGCATGAGCCTCCGCGCTGTAATTCAAGTGGGTAAGAGGATCTCCCCGGAGGCCGTCAGCACCACACTGAAGAAATATGATCTCAGGCTTTGAAGCGTCTATAAATGAAAGTGCCTTATCGAATCCTTCAAAGAACTCGTCGTCTCCAGAACCTGGAGCAAGAGGAATATTGAGCTTCGTGTCTCTTGCCTGCCCAATCCCTGTTTCATTGGTAAATCCAGTTCCAGGATATAGATATCTGCCATCTTCGTGAATATCGGCGATGATGACTCGTGGATCACCCTCAAAACCATAATAGACTCCATCTCCATGATGAGCGTCGATATCCACATATGCGACGCGGGATTTACCCTCTCTTAGACTCTTTGCGATTGCAATCGCAGCATCATTGAAAACACAAAAGCCGCCCGCTCTATCCTTCCTCGCGTGATGCAATCCTCCGACCGGGTTGAAAAAATGGTCCAGTTTTCCGCGTGAGACCATCTCGAGACCATAAAGCGTACTCCCAACCGCGTAAAGAGAAGCTTCGTAAACTCCAGAAAATGCAGGCGTATCACCATTGTCAAGATAGCCCGTTCCTGATTCTGATTTTTCTTTTACGAAATCCACGTACTCTTTTCGGTGAAAGAGTAGCAGGTCATCCTCATTTGCCATTACGGGGCTCGACATGTCGATATTATTCACTTTCTTCAGTTCATCGAAAAACAGCTTGGTGCGGGAACTGTTCATTGGGTGGTTTCCCGGAAAAGAATAGAGCTCAGATTCCGGTCCGTACACTACTCCGACTCTACATTGTCCTACTTTCATTTTTGCTCTAAACTATTCCATCGGTTCAGCAACGGATCCGAAAGGAGAGACAACTCTTTTTTTTGCTCTGCATCCCACCGAACCGCGTCTTAAAGCGCGCGCGCTAGTTCTGTTTTCAATGACAGCCGAAAAGACTTGAATCCGAGATATGATCAATTCTATTACCCTTGGGACAAGATTGACCGGTGATTCCATATGAGAATTTGTACACTAGACCCAAGTGTCGATTTAGTAAGGTTGACACTATCCTTTCTAATACTGGTCACCGGCTCAATCGACAAAGAACTATTTCAGAGACAGTCCGACTTCCAGATTTCAATTGAGCGAGTTCAAGCACGAGGTCAAACCAGTACTTCTTCCCTGATGTCCTGGCTTTATCCATTGGATTGAAGTTACCCTGTATTTGAGTTAAGACTAAATAGGCATCAGGACAGATTGCCCTGACCAGAGCAAAAGAGAGAAGAAAATGGCAACTTTCGCACGTGTTAAATTGACCAGTACGAACTTGAGGGGCCTTGAAGATGTTTGCAAGGAGATCAAGGACATTACTGAAAAAACTGGCGTAAAGGTAAAGGGGCCTCAACCTCTTCCGACGAAGAAATTGCAGATCTCAACCATGAAGTCTCCAAACGGCGAAGGTACAAAAACGTGGGATAAATGGGAGATGAGGATTCATCGAAGGCTGATCGATCTTGATGCAGATGACCGTACTATGCGGCAGCTGATGAGACTGCGCGTTCCTGAAGATGTGTTCATTGAAGTGAACCTTTCTTCGAAACAGTAATTCGCTCTAATTTGTTTTCTAAAATAACTGGTGAAACCTCTCGGTTTCGCCAGCTTCGGTAATTGCAGGCTTACTACTTTTTGGAGGACAGCCACCACTCCAGATATTCGCTCTGCTGGGCCCGTTTCTTCCTCGATTCATCCATTTGGTTGTGCAGCTTATCCCTGATGTTAACGAGCTCGTCCTTTGTAACGTACAGACCGCAACCCTTGCAGGCGTATCTCTTGGTAGAGGTGTCATAGAACAGCGAAGCCCCACATTCTGGACATGATTGTTCTGGCATCGCAAATACTGATGGCCTGAATTAGGGATTAAAACCTTTCCAGATATCAG
>DATNHH010000298.1:0-3953 GCA_035605055.1 Nitrososphaerales archaeon | reverse complement strand
CGGCACGTCGGGAGCTGAAATCGGTGGAGCATTCGGAGGCGAAAAGGAAACGGGCGGCGGACGAGAGGCCGGCTCTGATTCATGGAAGCAGTACATGCGACGGCAGACTACAACTATCAATTGGAGTGACGAGCTCCCTCTAGCTCAAGGGATCAAGTTCGGCTAACAGATCTTAGAGGCTGGAGGAAATCAGTTAAAGCCCTAAGCGGTAGCCGTGGTTATTTTTCTCGCAGTCTCTTGTGGCAGATCTTTAGGAAGAATAACTTCCATGCCGATGAGCTTTCCTTTGGCGTCCAAGTCGAGAAATATACTGTCGCTAAGCGGCTCTGTTTGAGCTACTTTCCCTTTTCTGATCTTCACGTAGAAGGCATATTGGCCTGAGTATCATACTTGAGCGAAGCCAAATTTTGTAAGCCTCCTTCGATCTGCATTTGATATGACGAAACTTACTTCTACTATCATCTCAGCAACTGAATGAACTCTTCCTTCGTGAGACCAGCTTCAGTAATTATTGCCATTAGCGTCCCCCGCTTCAATTCGTCGTGTCTTGGTACTGGAACGACAACTTCATTCCTAGCAAGGAAAATGTGGCTGCCTCTTTGTCGAACCACTTTGTAGCCAGCTCTGCCAAGGGCCTTGACAACATCACGCCAAGACAGGACTGGAAGTCTTTCTGACAGAAATTTCCACCAATTGTCTCTTGCTCTTCGTCTTGGATTTGCCCAGTAACTCCGACCTTACTTCGATGTATCCCTCGATGGCCTCTTTCAGATTTGCCAGAGCTTCTTCCTTTGTTTCTCCTTCGGTTGCTACCGGGAGTTCGACACACTTTATGACAAAACCGCCCTCTTCTGCCGACTCAAGCAATCCCGTGAATTTCAAGAAATTCCCAAAAATCATTTACACGTGACGTTCTTAAATCCTTGTCGAATGAAACGTCGTTGTCATACTTCGCTGGATCGACAGATCAAGCGAAATTAGAAAGATTCCGAAGTACCGACTTGGGCTGCATTGTGCCCCGGAGCAGTCTCTTCGCCTCCCTGATGGGTAGTTCATCTTTGTTCAAATCCAATCAGGCGAATCTCTGGACTGATACCAGGAATTCTTCTAGCTCATCCATCATGGTCAACCTTCGACCAATCTCGAATTCATCTAAAGAACAACTTCCCGCGAACGGAAAAGATAGTAGGAGAGGAACAGTGTAAAAACCCTAAACGGTAGTAGCCGTGGTTATTTTTCTCGTAGTCTCTTGTGGTAGATCTTTGGGAAGAATAACTTCCATGCCGATGAGCTTTCCTTTGGCGTCCAAGTCGAGAAATATGCTATGGCACTGCTATCGAGATAGACGAGCACTTCGCCCTCTCCTCTGACTTGCGATGATTCCGGCCGAGGAGCCCCGCACTCTCGGTCTTTTTTTAACTACTTCAGAAAGGGAGGGAAATTCATTGTCTCCCTTATCTGGAAAAGAAAGATCTCTTACCAATGTTGAGGATAGGTACGATTCCAGAGCATCGTTAACAATTTGGCTAATTTTCTTGCCCCTAGCAGACTCCCTCAACGATTTTCTCACAGAGTCATCAACGTAAACGGTAAGCTTTGACGTCATGACGTCAAAATGGTGGTCGTCGTTACTTAAGAATTTGAGTGACGGGAACCCGAACACAAATCATGAGACAAACGTTACAGTGTTAAATATCGGCGCAGTTGTTTGAGAGCTCCAAGTCGGATCTACCAAGAAACTTTTGATGATATTTTTCTGCCACACGAGCGAGCCGTCGCTGTACCAAAGCCTGCTCACTCCGATCCAAGCATACGGAGCATCGTTGTATATCTGAGTCTGGGCTTCTCTCACAAGAGACTGAATTAGGGAAACGTTTGTAGTGCTGGTAAATGCATCCACTGCAGCCTGGACAGTTGGATTGTAGTAAATCGCAGTATTGCCTGACTGGGATTGATTGCTTACAAAGTCAACCCAGTCAGCTGCAGGAGTCAACGCACCCGACGCCCAGGTTCCAAAGAATTCAACGAGATTTCCAATCTGCCCGGCATTGCCTAATTCGTAGGAGTAACTGCCATACGGGGTATAGAAAAGGCTCGCATCCTGCACCGTGATCGTCACAGTGATTCCAATCTGAGCAAGATCGCTCTGGACAGTTTGGGCAAAGTTGGAGCAGAATTGACAGTCAGCAACTATGTTCATCGAGAAAGTCGGCAGAGTCGAGATGTTTGCATTCTTAAGGTATTGCTGTGCCAACGTTACATTGTAAGAATACTGGGAATAATTTCCAAGATCGTAATAATCCTTCCATGCAGGATATTCCGGTCCCACGTAGGGATTCATTTGTCCGAGGAATGCCTTTGATCTGATGTCAGTATAATTTAGAGCGTGAACGATTGCGAGTCGAACATCGGTGATGTTTGTCGGATAAAGTTGCGTGTTGAGACCAAGCGCTGAAGTAAGCCCAGCCCACGATGGGAGAGTAAAGTAAGAGTACTTTGTTGGATTTGCTTGTACGAGGTTGAAGTTTGAGATCAGCACCGCCGAGATCTGGACGGCGCCGGTTGATAGATCGGTGTACCTCGCGAGATCGTCAGGTTTGTAATAAATTATCACATTCTTGGCGTGACCCGGGTCAAAGAGCGGCTGCTGAGAAATTTGAGCCGGGGAGAGCGAATTTCCCCAGTAGGTCGGGTTCTGAGTGAATTCCACGTAATCATCTTCTGCTACTTTTGATACTACGTACGGCCCGGTTCCTGGGATCGGGTTCTGATTAAAGTTTGAATTGAATGCGGTCGGAGTTCCAAACCCGCCGTGTTGCAAGAGCCACTGGGTGTCGAATATCAACCCCTGGTAAACGAGCATCACTCCAGGGAAATAGATGAACGGAGAGATTAGCCGGAAAACCATCTGATTGGCGCTCGTTACATAGATCGGCCAGCTGGAGTTCTGCATGATACTGAGAAGCTGTGAAGTAGGAGTGATCAATCCACTTGAATTCATAAGGGCGATCGTGGAAGGTCCAAAGTCAACCTTGGACATGTCAAACAGGTTGTAACCCTTTAACCAGGAACTGGCGTTTCCTGTCAGGTAGTAGAACCCATACATTTCGCCCCAGACTTGGTACGCGTTCAGCGGATTACCGCTGGAGAACGTGACACCTTGCCTCATATTGAACGTGTACGTCGTACCATCCGAAGACACAGTCCAGTTTGCGGCAAGCCCAGGAAGATACTGAATACTTCCTGTTCCAAACTCTTGGGTTTCATTTACTGTAACAAGTGACTGGTACACCGTATCGGTGAGCCAGTTTGGATAGGGAACGCCAAAGACCGACCAGAGAATGTTGAGATCGTCTACCGGCCAGGTGGAATCATCGATCGAAAGCGTGGTGACCCCTGTAGAATTACTGGACGACGTCGAGACCGATGAAGTAGATGAAACAGAAGAAGTAGTGCTGCTGGAGCTCGAAGAGGAGGAAGAAGTTGATGCAGGAGATGAAACTGAAGTTGTAAGAGAGGAAGTCGATGATGAGCTCAAGCTGGTCGAGGATGTTAAAGCCGTCGTTGAGGAAGTCGTGATGTTCGTTGTCGAAGACGTAGCCTGCAGAGTGGCGAGATACGCTCCAGCAATAATCACGATAACAATAATGATGACCGCGACTAGAATTATCGGTCTGCTGACTGCTCTTTCACGCGAAACCAGATTCAACTTTTTCAATTACACGTTTTGGCATTTGCGTGATTCTAATAAACTTTAAGAAAATACCGGAACGGTCAAAACATGTGTAATTTTGCAAGGATAATCAGTTATGGCAATTCGATCTTTACACTGAAACTAAGGAAGAAATTCTGATTTCCCTCTTCTATAGATTTAAATCTAAACCGTAGAGCCCGCTTCATGGAAGTAAGATTTAGACTTTGGTAGATTTTCTATCAGAAATCGAAAAGGAATT
>DATNHH010000297.1:0-3357 GCA_035605055.1 Nitrososphaerales archaeon | reverse complement strand
TGGATGAGTTTTTCGTCAATCTCAACAAACGCACCAATTGGGACGATGAGGAAAAAGAGGATGCCCGTGGACTTCACGGGAAGGCCGAGACGCCTCGATATCACACCGTGAGTCCCTTCATGAACGACGACGGCGATGACTATACCAATGATACCATAAACGAAGGGAATTAACGGGTTCAGCCCTGGCAACAAAAGATACGACTGAAGAGAGGGCGGAGAGACTGGCGTGATATTATTCTGAATACACTGCGTAGCTGGTGCCGCACCTACTGCGCATCTTAGCGCCAGGCTACCCGTAAGTAGAATATAGTCCTGGTCAAGCATCAACCAAATCATGAATGCGCCAGCAACCAGGGTGATAACAAGGTAAGCCCAGCCAATGTCTCCAAAAATTCTGTACCTTGCGAGGTAGTCGAGAATCCGAAGTAGACGCTTCGTCTTCACCATGACGATTCCCCAGGAGAAAGTAACCGAGCGATTATCTTCCGGGGTGGGCTCGGGCGTCGATTCGCCGCCGACCTGAGCGCTAGCGCTGTCTGTCAACTGGGAAACTCAATCTTCCGAATAAACGCTATTAACATATCTAGTAACTTGTCGAGTCTTTTCAAAACTAAAATTCTGATACTTCGAATAAATCTTCTCAGAATTCTCTTATTAAGATTGGATCGGTACTAATTTGAAATCGGGATCGTCAGTGGAGTCCACGCAATCTAGACCAAAGTCAGAATGTCGCTGCGGGGGAAAGGTGGTCTATTTCCGAGCGTACAACGGTGAATCTCTATGTGGCAATTGCTTCAATGAATCAATCTTCGAGAAAGTAAAGAAGACGATTTCAAAATACAACATGCTCCGCTTTGGAGATCGAGTAGGAGTTGCAATTTCCGGAGGTAAGGATTCGACCTCCTTGCTTTACATCTTGAGCAAGATAATGAAGGGACATGGTTCTGAATTGATTGCGATCACAATCGATGAAGGGATAAACGAGTACCGAGAAGAGTCTATAAGAAACGCCGAGAAACTTGCCGAAGACCTTTCTATTCCGTTAGTTGTTCGATCTTACAAAGAGCTCTTCGGACTATCGCTTGATGAAGCGATGATCGAGAGATCCGAAAGAAATCTGAAAGTGACCTCTTGTGCAATATGTGGACCATTGAGGAGAAGAGCCATCGACAAAGTAGCGGATGAGGTGGATGTTAACGTTGTAGCGACTGCTCACAACCTGGATGACATCCTGCAGACATTTTACATAAATCTGTACTCTGGGGACGTTGAAAGGATCCGCTGGCTTGACCCAAACTACAAGACAAGCTCGCTTAATTTCAATTCGAGACGAATAAAACCAGTGATGGAAATTTACGAGCAGGAACTTGCGTTCTTTGCTTACCTGAACAAGCTTCCGTTCCAATCTGAATCCTGTCCCTATATGAGCGAGGGAATTCGGAACGAAATTAGAACGAACCTGAACGAGCTTGAAGGAAAGCATCCCGGAATTAAGTTCAGCACTCTAAAGACCGTACTTTCTATTTCATCAGGGTTAACTGGAACCGGGAATGAAAAGAAAAAGGCAATGGTATGTGAGAAGTGTGGGGCCGTTTCAAGCGGAGCCATATGCTCAACATGCACTACTCTGGACCTCGTCTCCTGATGTAATCTTGGCATTTGGCGAGGGATAAGTTATTTGGAGCCCGTCGACTTTTGCCCAACTCGTAAGTACATGCGGCTTCGAATACCTCTCATCTAGAATATCGATCACTTCGATTCCTCTCACAACAAGGGAATCTCCCACAAGAGATCGATGGCATCTCCAGGGAACAGCCTCCGCACACATGAACGAAACAGTGTCCCCACTTTCAATGAGATCTATTAACCGCTTCAATCCCGTTTCAAATTCTGTTGATTGCATGTAATCAGCGTAACCCCGAAATGATTCGTTTCGCCACCCAAAGTTGATTGAGTCTTGAAGTGGCTTTCTGAAACCTCCTAGCTCCTTGAGATGAACATAAGTTATTCCACCTACTGTTAACGATGTCGACAAACTATCCTCATTGAACTGAGGGTTTCTTTTTGATCTTGGAACTGTCCTTATGTCAACTAGTGTCTTAATGCAATATTTTTCGAGAATCCCAATGAAATCAAGAATCGACCTTGTAGAGTGTCCAATCGAGTAAACGCGCTTCATATTTGAGAATCAAGTATCTACTGGTGTCTTGACCGAATCGCTTTCTGGCGTTACGTATAGAAACAATTTGCCTTCGATCCTAGTTGGAGTCCATTCTTTGAACCTGTGCTCGAAGGACACAACCTTCGTTCCCGGCTTGCACTCGTGTATTATTTTCATTCGTAGCTTCTCCATTATCTTCGTCTCGCGCGTGAGAAATACGAATATCCCGTCTGCGTTTTGCAGATTCACTTTGAGAAAATTTGACCTCAATATCGTAACAAGCCCCGTTAATTTCTTTCCCTTGATCACCTGTCTCGTCCACCAGCATTTTACCGGATCTATCTCGATGCCGACTGAGCTCGCTTTATACCGCTCTGACATTGTGACAATCATTCGACCGTATCCTGAACCAAGATCGTAAAATTTAGACCCCTCACGAAGATCAAGAAGCCTTGCTACAACGTCTATCTCTTTTTTCGAAGTCGGGTAATAGCCAGCGCCCCAAATAAATCCGCTGAGGAAGAAGTAACCGATGAACGCTGCCAGCAAAAACAAGAGAATACTGACAAGTGACAGCATTGTCAAGAGGTCGTCGGCACAAACTTATGAGATTATTTCTAGACTAACGATATTCTAATAACGTCAACTCGGCGTTTTCGAATAATTGCGGTAGGTAGGATCGGGAGGATAGTCGTCTCCCTTTGTCCTGAAACCGACTATATGCAGGGGTCAGTAACCGTCAGGTAAAGTGCGAGCTGGAATGTACTTGCCCGGCCTATTGGGATGAACTCACGCC
Source organism: Nitrososphaerales archaeon (assembly GCA_035605055.1). Lineage (GTDB taxonomy): Archaea > Thermoproteota > Nitrososphaeria > Nitrososphaerales > CADDZS01 > DATLTL01. Next base: position 398 of record DATNHH010000297.1, on the reverse strand, counting down.
ACGGCGGGCTGTCATAGGAGCGTGCCCTTCGAAGGGAGGGTTCCGACTCTGAACCGTCGAATCGGGCGAGATCCGGGAGGGGGCAACCCTAAGATGGGATGGTTGCGCTGACGTGTCTACGCGGAGGACCTCTAAAGCCGAGAGAGAGGCACTTCGTTCGCACGAATTCTGACGGAGCTATCGCGCCTATCACTCCGGCGGAATTTCGGCGAATATCTTAGAGAACTGAACGCCCCTTCTAGCGTTGATGAGCTTGGATACGTAGTATATGACGAAAAGAATCGCTATCGGAATGAAAATGTACTCATATCCGAGAACTGATCCGGCGGCCCCAAATACCGCGGAATTTGTTAGGTACTGATAGAAAGTGAAAAGGCCGTACACGATTGTGAAGATCG
>DATNHH010000296.1:0-4033 GCA_035605055.1 Nitrososphaerales archaeon | reverse complement strand
CATTCGAAATCAACCTTCCACCATTCTGACCTTGGTTAATTTGCCCATGGTCTTTTTCACCAACAATGAGTGAATGTTTTTCTCGCCGTTCGGAAGCTTTTTCTCGACTTGACCTATGACGGCTAGCGCATTCTCAGCAACTTTCACATCATCAAGACTTTCATCGCCAATTTTCCCTGCGACGCTGAGTGAACCACGAGCTTTCACTCTAACAGCAGTTCGATACCTGGTCAACATTGATTCGAGGGGGGCAGCAGGAGGAACTGGAGTAGGCATTCTACCTTTGGGACCTAAGAACTGCCCAAGAATCCTGCCGATTTTGGGCATCAATCCAGTATCGGCAAGGAAGAACTGGTACTCCCTGGCCAGTTTCTTGGCCGATCGTTTTTCAGAAGCAAGCCTATCCAATTCACCAGCTTCAATAACACGATCAGCGCCAGCTTTTTGCGCTCGAACTGCATTATCACCTGCTGCAAAAACGCAGACCTTGGCCTCCTCAGAAAGCTTATTCGGAAGAAAAACTACCTCGTTAACATTTAGATCGAGCTTCTTGACGTCAATATCCTTGAGTGTAAGAATCAGCTCGAAGGACTGCTGGAAGTTCCTCTTATGATAATCTTCTGAGCGAGCCTTTGCAACCTCTTGCTGGATCTGAGCTTTGGTAAGCATTCATAACAACCTCAATCTATGAAACAAAGTGACCTTCGAATCAGGCCTCAAAAGCCGCGTCCCATTTATCTTCATCAACTTCACGCTGGAATTCTGCAGCAGATTTGCCTTCGATAGTAATTCCCATGCTGAGACAAGATCCAGCCACCTCTTTGGCAACAGACCTCGTAGTAGAACCGTAGGACTGAGCAATTTTCGCTCTGGCAATTTTTATCAACTTTTCAATCGTCAAGTTTCCCACAGGAGCAGTCTTCGGTGTCGCCGATCCCTTGGCAACTCCCGATTCCTTCACAATCAATGCTGAGGCAGTCGGGATTCCGACTTCAACAGTGAATTTCTTGGTTTCAGTCTCAACGTTTACTTTAACCGGTACCCGCATTCCAGTATAATCTTTGGTAAGCTCATTGATTTCTTTCACAATGGCCATAACGTTCACGCCAAGGGGACCTAAAGCAGGTCCGAGAGGAGCTCCCGCTGTAGCTTCTCCACCCACAACAAGAGCTGAAACGGTTTTTGTCTCTGGCATAAAGCATCGCTATTGCTAACTAAAGGAAAACTGATTCTTGCGTGACACCTTAAAAGAGTATTGCACTTTGCAATATTTCCGTCAGGAAATCCCAGAGGCAGAAATCGCTCTGCTGACTATCTTGATGAAACCAACATCAACTGTGACCGGCAACTGATATGGAGCGTCTAGTAACATTACTGTTACCTCTGATCTTTGCGGCTCTACTCTGTTTATTTTCGCTTTCATTCCCTTGAAGGGGCCCGCAACTATTTCAATTACATCGCCGACTCCGACATCCGAAATTATTGACTTGTCAACGAGAAACTTTTCGATATCAGCGAACTGGATGTACCCAGGCACCATTCCCTTGACATGCTTGAAACCTGATATGGCATCTGAAACTGCTTGAGCATTGGGTGCCTCGAAGAAAACATAGCTTTTTTGTGCTTCGAGAACTAGAATCGAATAAACTTGTGACTCCTTGCCTTCCTGTTTCTTCTTCTCCAACCGGTCCCCGACAAATTTCGCTACAGTTTTTTCTTGACCCCCGGTAGTTTTCACAGCGAATATGCGGGTTGAAAGAGTCTGTGACATATTATAACAGTCCGCTCAGTAGATGAAATAAGATTGCGGGTGTAGCTCCTGAAGCATTAGCGTTCGCGACTCCAGCTATGAGCTCGATTTCCGAGGCGATAAAATAAATTATGAATCCTATTACACCAACAATGCCAAAACCAAGAAAAACAAGCTTCATGTATAGAAAGAACTCTTCTCGATCAGACTTTCGAGTAAGCTTAAGTGTTCTCCAAGTTGCGGCAAGCATCTTACCTATGCCCATTGCACAAATCCCTGATAATTCCAAGGAATACTCTCGGTCAATATATTTAGGTTTGCCTCTACGAACAGCTAGTCTCTCAATTCGTAAATAGATCATCGAAGTAATCTTGTCCGAATTGGTCTCCTCGGGTGATCCGCTCAGTCAGATTCTGAATTCGAGCGTTCTCAAAATACCCCTGAGAAGTGACGAGGTGAAGCTTACCGTAACTTCGCCTCCTTACCACAATGCGATAGACTACGAAAAACATATCGAGAAGCGAGGTTGGTACAGAGGAAATCTTGAAGCTACTCTGGAAGAGTATCTTTCTCAGATGGTAGCCGCTTTTAGTGAAGTTTTGAGAGTCACTTGTGAAAGCGGTTTTTGTTGCATAGTTATCGGAAATGAACTTTCAAACGGAAGCATGATACCTCTCCCACATCTTTTGACGGAGAGTCTTTGCAAACCTCACGGCGAGTGGAATTTTCATGAAGAGATCATTTGGAATAAGGTGACCGGTGGCCTCGACAGATTCGGGGTAACAATTCAGAGACCCTTCCCAACTTATTACCGAGCAAATGTCATGCACGAGCACATCCTTGTCTTTAGAAAAGGGAAACTCAACCATCAGAAGGACAAGGATAGCCGGCTGACGATAGACGAAGTCATGAAGAAGGACACCAGCAATTCAGTTTGGAACATTGCCCCCGTTCCACCAAGATTCATAGATCATCCCTGTCCATTTCCCGAAGAGGTCCCTCTACGGCTAATCTCGCTTTACAGTAACAGAGGGGACCTAGTTCTTGATCCGTTTGTTGGCAGCGGTCAGACGGGAAAAGTGGCAAAACATCTCGGCAGAAAGTTCGTGGGATTCGACATCCAAAAGACCTACGCAAGACTCGCGAAATCCCGCATCGAAAACCAGAAAGTACACTTGCGAGATCAACTTGTGGCAAAGTGGGAGAAAATTTCGCAACAATGAAAACTGTCGTTGTATGCTCCCTTAACGACTGCGCAGGAACCAATATCAGAGAGAGATTCTTAGAAAAATATTCCTTCAAAGAGTCTGAATTCAATTTCGATGGAAGTCCCATTTACTATATCGGGACGGAAATGACTCTTGTCAGTTCCAGACGCGACATAATTTATGTGGATAATTTAGACGAGGAATTTCATGATTGCCGTTTCGTTTTCATTTCGAGACATCGGGCAGAAAGTGGAATCCCGAGTCTTACTGCGCATTTCACTGGAAACTTTGGAGATGCTGAATTTGGAGGCAATCCCAGCGAGATTGCCATGTATTCACCCACTCTACTCAAGAATTATCTGATGGCTTTGAACTCCCTTCGGTCCGAAATCGATCCGATATACAACCTCACCCTAGAGGCGACACACCACGGCCCTACATCCCTGAAATCGCCGGTAATGTTCGTCGAGTTAGGTTCGAATGAAGCTCAGTGGATCGACATGAAAAGCGCGGCAGTGATCTCTCGCGCACTGATGATAATGATGGATTCCAAAAAAACATACTCGAAGTGCGGAGTTGGAATCGGCGGAACCCATTATCCGGAAAAACTAAACAAGCTTATTTTCGATTCTGACTATGCACTCGGGCCGATAATTCCAAAGTATGCGCTATCGCACTTCACTCCCAAACTTCTAGAGCAAATTTTGGAGAAAAGCGATCAGGAAATAAGAGAGGCATTCATTGACTCAAAGGGTCTTGGCAAGTTCAAAGAAAGTGTTCTCAAAATTCTGAATGATTTTGGGCTAGAAAAAGTGCTAGTTTAGCTCTTTTCAAAAAGAGAATCAATGAATTCATCTAGATCGAAAGGCACGAGGTCGTCGTATTCTTGACCCACACCTAGATACAAAATCGGACGCTGAGTCACATATACAATTGACAGAGCCGCGCCACCCTTGACATCTGCGTCAGCCTTTGTTAGAATCGCTGCATCAAAATCGGTGTATTTGAGAAATTCTTTTGCCTGCGAAATCGCATCGTTTCCCGCCAGCGAGTCTCCGACAAATATCTTGACGTC
>DATNHH010000295.1:0-2751 GCA_035605055.1 Nitrososphaerales archaeon | reverse complement strand
TCGAGGAAAAATCACTGTTATTTTACAACCGTAGGTCTTCCTCTCGTATCGCTGGACCTTGGTTTACATCCTAAAGTCATTGGATCATCTCCTTTGATTGATTATGCCATTTTCCCCTGTTCTGCAAGGAGATGCAATTCTGCGTACCGAAGAGTTCGTTTCAAGCTCTGTTTGATCAAAACAACAGATTTTGAGCTTTCGAGTTAGAGTAAGTCAGCCTAAAGCTATTCTTAGAATCACTACGTGTACGCAGGTCTTTTGAACGCACATGAAATTCAAGGGAAGTCGTCGCCCAAAACGAGCTCTTGGAGTTCAGAAAAGCTTGAGAACCCAATTTTCAGTTGGTCTTGAGCTGAAATTACGACATTTTGAAATTAGCGAGGCACAATCCGTATATACCGATCCCTGTCAAGATCTTTGGATATCTGTTTTCTACCGTAGGGTATGTCATCGAAAAGAGTGCGTTTACCGTGGTTAAGAAGAGCAAGAAAGATGAGGTATTGGAGGAAGTTAAGGTCACCGATCACATTCTCGTTCCAAAACACGAGATCCTTTCGCCTGAAGAGAAAAAGGAAGTCCTTGGAATGTTCAATGCAACCGAGGAACAGTTTCCGTTCCTCTTCAGCATCGATCCGGTTGCTCGAGAGATTGGAGCGAAGCCGGGTGACATGGTTAGGATTACAAGGGTTAGCGACACTGCGGGAGAAATTACGTATTATAGATTTGTGGTAGAATCGGTGTAATAAAAAATGCAAAAAGAAATTCAGCAATATGACGCGTGGCCGGTACTTCAGGATATTTTGAATCGCGAAGGTGTTGCAAGACAGCACCTCAACTCCTACAACGAGTTCATTCAGCGCGGTTTACAGAGTATTATCGACGAGATCGGCTCGATCGATATCGAGACGGTTGGAACTCCATACAAAGTAAAGTTTGGAAAGGTAAAGCTGAAACTCCCACGTGTTGTCGAGATTGACGGCTCCGTAAGCAACATTCTCCCACTGGAAGCGAGGTTGAGAAATCTATCTTATGCTTCCCCAATATTCGTCGACATGACCGTTGAGGAGGACGGCATCGTCAGGGAATCTCAGGAGCAGCACATTGGCGATCTGCCGGTCATGGTAAAATCAGACCGCTGCATGCTCGCGACAATGAACCCCCAACAGTTGATCGAAGTCGGTGAAGACCCGAAAGACCCTGGAGGCTATTTCATCATCAATGGTTCGGAAAGAGTTATCGTTGGACTAGAAGATCTTTCCCCCAACAAGATTCTTGTTGATGTCGAAAAGGTCGGCGGCGTCACAAATTACAAGGCAAAGGTTTACTCTTCGATCGTCGGTTACAGAGCAAAACTCGAGCTTACTCTGAAGCAAGATGAATCGATCAGTGTAAAGTTACCTAGCTCTCCGGTTGACCTTCCTCTCATCATCGTAATGCGAGCTCTCGGTCTGGAGACAGACAAAGAGATTGCAGACGCGATTTCTTTGAAGCAGGAAATTCAGGACAGATTAGAGGTTTCATTCGAAAAAGCTTCCGAAGCAAAGACTCCAAAGGACGCTTTGATGTATATTGGAAACCGTGTTGCCCACGGGATGCTGGATGAGTTCAGGCTGCGACGCGCCGAATCAGTTCTGGACTGGGGCCTTCTGCCGCACCTCGGCAAGACCAAAGACGACAGATATGATAAGGCAATTTTCCTGGGAGAGGCTGTCTGCAAACTGGCGGAACTGAGAATTGGACTTCTCGATCCGGACGATAAAGACCACTACGGCAACAAAGTAATCAAGTTCGCGGGTCAGATGATCGCGGATCTCTTCAGGACTGCTTTCCGAAATCTGGCACGTGACATGAAGTACCAGTTAGAGCGTACGGGTCAAAGACGAGGACTAAATGTTGTCGGCGCCGCAATTAGACCAGGAATAATAACAGACAAGCTGAACAACGCAATCGCAACCGGAAACTGGGGGCGAGGAAAGGTTGGAGTTACCCAGTTGCTGGACCGTACTAATTATCTTTCGACACTATCACACCTTCGCAGAATTCAATCACCGCTTTCAAGGAGTCAACCGAACTTTGAAGCAAGAGATTTGCACGCCACTCACTTTGGAAGGATCTGTCCAAGTGAAACTCCGGAAGGATCCAATTGCGGTCTCGTGAAGAATCTCGCATTATCTGCTCTGATTTCTGTCAGCGTACCATCGGCCCAAGTGGTCGCGAAGTTATACGATTTGGGAGTAAAGCCGTTCAAGGAAGCTGACGAGAAGATAAAGTTGGATGGCTGCAGAGCTTTCGTAGAAGGGAGATTCATCGGGTTTGTAAAAGATGGAGAAGCCCTAGCTAGGTCCTTCAGAAAACTACGTCGCGAAGGACAGATACATCCTCACGCCGGAATCGCATATTTTCCAGCTATGAAGGAGGGTGGAATAAACAGGATCTTCATCTCAACAAACTCTGGTCGAGTACTTCGAGCTCTGATAATATGCGAAAATGGGCGACCAATTTTGGCCCCCGAGATGATTAAGCGAATAGAAGGCGGTCAGTTGAACTGGAGAGATATTGTCCAGATGGGAGTGATCGAGCTTATAGATGCAAACGAGGAAGAGAATTCGCTTATCGCGATCGACTATCGACATTTGGCGGAAAAGAACACACACCTCGAAATGTATCCGTCCTCGATTCTCGGCATCGCTGCTTCTATCATCCCATATCCAGAGCACAACCAGTCGCCTAGAAACACCTACGAGTCGGCGA
>DATNHH010000294.1:0-2710 GCA_035605055.1 Nitrososphaerales archaeon | reverse complement strand
TTTCAAGGACGATTTCAGCCGCACGCGGATCAAACGAGTAGTCTGTCGTCTCTCCAAGAAGTGAATAACCCTCTACCCCCTTTAGTCTTGCCACCCCTAATAATAGCCCGTTCATTCCCGTTATCGCGCCCTCTCTCATTAACAAACATCCCGCAGCTTCGAGTGTTTTCGTTAGTTCAGATCGAGTTCCAGTTGCATATACCTTCGGATCTTGGGAGAAAACCCCGGTTACATAGGCGCCGAGCGTTATTAAAAGTCGAACTTGATATTTACTTCTTACAAATTCAATCAATTTTTCCGACAAAGAGTACTCCGATTCTGAATCGGAGGGCTGAGCGTCTCCTGTGAAGAAAATGGCATCATGTTCCCCATCCGTATTTTTCCAATATAAGAGATCGTTTCTGAGAAGAGATGCCGACCCGTCTTCCTTGATTAGAACCTGAGAAGGGAGAGAATCTGCGTATATCTCGGCAAGAGGCTTAGCTGACAGATCAGCGATGAGGTGATCAATTGCAAACTTTCCCACAAACGCAGATCCTGGAAGACCTGAGATGATGATGGGATTTTTGAGCTCGGGCTGATCAATTTCGATCAGTTGGATCTTCATAAGCGGATTTTGCTCAACCCGCAATCAGAAATATGCCGGCATGTATCGGAGCTCCGAGACGGAAGCAGATAATTTGCCTTCTATAGGAATCTGCGTTCCACAAAAGTTGCACTTGTTTTTGTCATCAAGGTACCAACCGGTGATATCGAAGCCGTATCTTCGGACTACAATTCTCTTGCAACCGTGACAGTATGTGTGCTCAAGATGATGGCCAGGAACATTTCCCAGGTACGCATATTCAAGCCCCACCTCTTTCGCAATTGCGTGATGAGCCTCAAGGGTTTTGACAGGAGTAACCGGAAATTCCATCATCTTGTAATCAGGATGAAAACGGAGAAAATGAATAGGAGTCATTGGTCCGAGATTGTCGTAGACCCACTTAGACAGTTTTCGAGCTTGCTCGAGATTATCTCCAACGCCTGGGACAACGAGGTCCGTTATTTCTACGTGAATTTTCGTATGTTTTTTGATTTCTATGAGGGTTTGAAAGATAGGCTCTGAGCTAGGTATGCCGATGTATTTTCTGACAAAGTTTGTCTCTCCACTCCCCTTGAAATCCACTGTTATGCAATCCAGAAATTGATTCATCACCCTAACGGTTTCTGGAGTAGCAAAGCCGTTTGATACGAAGATATTGAACAGTCCACGTTCGTGGGCTACCAGGCCTATGTCTCTTGCGTATTCAGCAAAAATCGTTGGTTCGTTATAAGTGTACGCAATGCCCTGACACTCCTGAGCAACAGCCAGTCTGGAAACTTCTGATGGTTCAATGTCCATTCCCTCAATTTTCCGTCTCTGTGAAATCTCGTAATTCTGACAGTAGCGACAAAGCCAATTACAACCACTTGTCGCCACCGAAAAGATCTTCGTACCAGGTCTGTAGTGCGTGACCGGTTTTTTCTCGATCGGATCAATGTGTCCTGTGAATAATTTCCCGTACGCGAGTAGCTGAAGCTTCCCTTCAAGATTCTGTCTTATTCCACAAAGCCCGATCTGACCTTCGCCAAGCTGACAGTACCTAGCACACGCGGTACATTTCACTTTTCCACCGGATTGGGGAACATAAAGCTCAGCCTCCTTCACGAGTAAATATCGCCTTAAACCATCCCTATGGACCGACCTAGCAAATAAGGCTTTTAGAGAAAATGCAGTGAATCGACAAATGATGGTTATCCGTTCGATTCCGACCATGAGTGGTGCCGAAGTAATTCAAGAACTTGATCCTCTATATCCTAAGATCAGAACTCCGCTCCGTCACAATGATGAATTTCAGCTCCTAGTTGCGACCGTGCTATCCGCTCAGTGCACGGACATACAGGTGAATAAAGTGACTCCAATACTATTCAAGGAATATCCTACTCCATATTCTATGTCAAAGGCTCCTCTTCGGGCTCTTGAAAGAATTGTGAAATCTACGGGTTTTTTCCATGTTAAAGCAAGAAGGATAAGGGAGATTTCGAAGCAGCTAGTGAACAAATTCGCTGGAAAAGTGCCCGATAGCATGGATGAGCTGTTAACTCTACCTGGAGTTGGACGAAAGACTGCAAACATTATTTTGAGCGCAGGTTTCGACAAGATCCAAGGGATAGCTGTTGATACTCATGTCTCTAGGCTGTCAAGACGAATTGGTCTAACTGCTGAAAGTACGCCAGAAAAAATAGAGCAAGATCTGATGAAGATTACTCCAAAAAGTGACTGGCCCCGACTTACCCTGCTCTTGATTTTGCACGGACGTTCAGTATGCTATGCCAGAAATCCAGAATGTACCAGGTGTGTTCTATCTGGAAAATGTTCGTATTTTGTTTCGAGAAAGTAGAGAATGTTTAGAACTCGTCTTCCTCGGATTCGGAATTGTAGCAATGAGAGACAGGATGTAATGAAACTCATCTCCGACAAAAATCTGAATGCAAAGAATTCAGAGAAACCTCTCTATTTATCTTCGATGTAGTACAAGTTGAAGCTTTCGGGTTTCTCTTCAGTTTTTCATGAGAGAGGTACGAGATGATTGCCATTTTGAATGCTGAGGGAACAGAATGATTGAGAACGAGATAAGTAATCGGTCAATATGACGCAATCGGTTACCTTGCCAACTATGATTCGGGC
>DATNHH010000293.1:0-3494 GCA_035605055.1 Nitrososphaerales archaeon | reverse complement strand
CGCACTAATTGCTGTGTCTATGACGGTGGGCTACTACATCCTTTCTGTGAAGTAGCTCCGTACAATTCCATCGACATTCCGGTCTAGAGACTTAATACATACGTCTCTTCCCCAGTCTTCTCGACAACATCGGAACCAAATCTTTCTATTCTTATTTCTATCTTCGGATGTACAGCTTGGACCTCTTTTGCAAAGAGAATAATGTCGCTTTTGAACTTGATCATTCTGCCTCCGACAAGAGATTTCTCCCAAAAAGTAGAGTGATCTTTTCCGAACCTTTGACGAGCTTTTGCTACGTTAACTATCAGAAGAGACTTTGAATAAAATCGAGATAATTGCTGCAGGATGGTTATTAAAAGTGCGGATTTTTGATTTGCTATTTTTGATTCCCCATCTGAGAAATTTCCAGCTATTACATTCTGAAGTGAGTTCAATGAATCGAGTATCAATACTCCACCATGACGCATTTTTATCGAAGCTATTTGACTCACAAAATCCAGAGCATCATCTGAAGGTTGCAGTACCTGTAGGTTCTTTCCGAACTTTTTATCATATTCAATTTCTTCCAAATTCTGTAGGGATGAAGAAAATTGGAGGTCATAGTCTACGTACAAAACCTCCGCCGATGTAACGAAGACTTCAACTAGGCTATTCATTAGCGCAGGTTTTATTTTAGGATCTTCGAAGACCAGGGTTATTGTTTGATTCCGTGAAATGGTTTCATCTAGTAATTTATCTATTGATGACAGTATAATCCCTTGTCCGATTCTCAGATTCGAGGTTTGAGAAATTTAGAACAGATGTACTTGAGAATAATGTCAACTCTTAAAAGTTTGAATCACACGGTAATTTCTGTCACTTACTGGGTGGGAAGTATAGGAGAAATCTTTGATTCCGGGCCCGAAGTTGGAGTGTCAACTTCTAATGGCAAGGCATACTTCCTGATTACATCTCTTCTCAAAAGGCTTGGGTTTCCTTTCATCGATGTTTTACCAAGGCCACAACCGCAGATGCGCAATGATTGTTTTAGCAATTCAGCGCCTTATGTTGAGAGAAATATCAAAGTGATAATCACAACTAGACGCGAACATGTTCAATTCTACGGCCCCGCAGTTATTTGCATCGAGGACATAGGAGACGATTCCGGCATAGCAAGGGCAAAGATTCTGTCATTTCTCTATCCAGCCAAGCCTTATGACTGGTTCATCATTGGCATAGATCCCGGAAAGAGAACCGGTGTCGCTGCTTTCATGAATCATCGTGAAGTCGAAAGCAGTGTTGTCCAATCTTTTGATGAAACAATTTCGCGAGTGTGTGCCCTGATCGATAACTCTCCGGATATCCAGAAAGTAGTCAAGATTGGTTCTGGAAATAAATACCTGGCAGAGAAAATTGCCCTAATTCTTGACTCAAGATATCACGATGAAATCCGAATACAACTAGTGAACGAAAGTGGCACTTCCTCTTTGTCTAGGAAAAGAGGCAAGTCCTCCATGACTGGGACTCGAGATCAAAGAGCTGCGAAATTGATCGCCTTTCGAGATGGACAAGACTTCATCCAGGCCCAAGCTTAACCGCCCATCAATCGTTTGGTCGTTTCGACATTTTCTTTATTCCCTCCCTCGAGGTCTCCTGCAGTTTCCAAAACAACAGGCAATCGGTCGAGTTTGTCCGATTTCAAAATAGCAGACATACCGACCACGCCGATATTTCCCTTGCCAATATTTTCGTGACGGTCCAGACCTGAACCGATTTTTCCTTTGGAATCGTTGAGGTGGATGAGGAAAAGATTGGAGAGTTCTATGGAGGAATCAAATATCTCTAATGACTTTTCAACTCCAGTTGACGTTGAAAAATCGTAACCAGAGGCAAACGCATGACATGTGTCGAGACAGACACCCATTCTCTTGTTGTTATGAATTCTTTTTAGCACGTTACCTATTGTGTCGAAATTTGACCCCACACTCTTAGGATCTGCGGAATTCTCAAGCAAAAGTCGGACATCTATTCCCTTTGTTTCATCAATTGATTTGTTGCACGCAGCGATTATTCTCTCTGCACCAGCCTCAATCGACGTGTTCAAATGGCTTCCAAAGTGAAGAACCAAATTCTTAACGCCCAGCTCTCCACATCTTCGAATTTCTCTGACGAGGACTCGAACTGACTTCGAATAGAAATTATCCTCTGGAGAGGATAAATTCGGGAGATATGGCATGTGAGCGTGAACTTTGAACTTGGAAACTGAGATTTTCTTGCGATAGGCTGAGACTTCCATCCCGTCCAAGGGAGACGCATCCCACCTACGAGGACTGCAAGTAAAGATCTGAAAAGTTCCAGAACAACCCAGTTCGATTGCCCTTTCTACTGAAAGTTCAAGCTTCCCCGAAATAGAAACATGAATTCCAACGGGGTGAAGAGCTTCTAGGTTTGGCACGACCAATTAGACGTTAGCTATTATCAATACGATTTAGCGTTTTGGAACCTAGCTGCTTTCCCGTTGCCCAGTCAAGTTTTAATACGCAATTCTGGAAGAAAAAAACACAACTTAGCGGGGTGGGGAAGCCAGGTTATCCCGGCGGGCTCATAATGTGACCTGTTCTTTTTAGAAGAGAAAGAGGTATTGTCATGAGAAACCCGCAGAGCGGTGGTTCAAAATAATAGCAGAAATCGACTGCTTTTCTGAGAGTCCACCCCCCGCTACTGTTGATTGAATAAAGCTATTCTTGAACTCTCGGCGCCAAATAGAAACGGATGTATCCGTTACTGTTCTCACCAAGTTTGAAATCCATCCTTAACGGCATCTTGCTAGAATACTCAAAATTGATAGTATCCGAAGCAGCGCCTGCCGACTTCGTAATCTTTAGAAGGTATTCAATACTGTAAGTGGACTTGCTTTCTTTTTCAGACGATAGATTAATGAGATCACCTTTTCCACCTTCGACTTTCTCAAGCACAACGGACGCTTTACCGGTATCTCCCTTTCCGAAGAACAGGATCTTGTCTTTCCCTGATTCTATAGAAATATGATTTGAAACTGCAGAAACATCGTTCAGTACTCGATCGAAAGCTGGTTCTGTAGTCACAAACTTGGAATCGTACGTCAATTTAGGCAGAGGAGTATTGCTCTGGCTGGACTCGATCAAATGAAGTTCAAATTCCCGTTTGTAACCGTTGCTGAGCTTGACACTGAGAGATTCAGATCCTTCTCTTGATATCTCAACCGAATCTTTACCTTCTGCCCTGCGAATTAGTTTTGCAAAGTCATCCATTCGAACAGTAAACTTGTCGGGTTTCTCGCAGGAAAATTTTTGAAAATCAGCGCTTGGCCAAAATAGATCTATAAGTGCAACATGCGAAGGGTCCATAGCTCTGAAAGTGATACCATCCGCCGTAACGTCGAAAGTCGCCTCCTCGACAAGTGTTTGAATGGCGGATGTAACCGCTTTCCACTGGCTAGGAGATTGAGTTCTCGCGACAAAACCTGTCGCTTTGTT
>DATNHH010000292.1:0-3418 GCA_035605055.1 Nitrososphaerales archaeon | reverse complement strand
TAAGGAAGTCGACGTAAACGAAAAACCCGCAGAGATGACCCATACATCCTAATTACTCGGGAATCCCTTTCCTGAAGGAATTCTTCGAGAAAGTCTTTCTTTGTTGCAGATCCAGACCGATACATGAAGAATGTACACTTGCTTCTTTCCGTTCCCCGTCTAGGAATCTGTTGACACTTTCGGATGGTTCAGACTCTTGAACAACTCTCCCGCAAATGAAGCAACGAAATTTTGTCTTATGCTGCTGAACTAGATCAAAATAAATCAAGGCAAAAAAAGCTGGTATGGTTACCACATGGAGTAATGCTATGAGAACAATGTCTGAATACAAAGCAGCTTCAATAGTCAGAGCGATATCTAGTATGAAAAGTAACAAGACCATTTTGCCTGTAGTCAAGGTTCGAAGAAACCGCAGTAACGAAAGCGTAATCGCAAAGAGTGAAGCTGTCACGGCGTAGAGAGTCAGCGAGTCAACCAAGGTATGTGTTTCACACTTGCCAATCAAATAAGAATTTTTCTCGTCCCGCAGTTTGTCCGAATTTGATTGAATTACTGAAATTAGAGAGTTTGGATCTAGTTTTTTGAAGTCAACGGGACGATTGTTATTTCTCGCGTCCTGAGCCATGATAGCCCCTTGATGAAAACATCAATATTTTCAACATTTGTCAAGACCGGGATTCCGAGTTCAACTGCCTTTCTTCTGATCTTGTAATCATCTTCCTGCATATCTGCAAACTTCTCAATTGCCAGACTACTTGGGATATTGATGATAAGATCGATCTTTCTTTCCGCTAGATAATCACTAATGTTTGGTTTTCGATCTCTCTCCATCATTTTGTAAAGAATAGTGACTTTTTCAAGGCCGTGCTTTGTCAGAAATTCTGCTGTGTGCTCAGTGGCATAAATTTCGTAACCCATTTCGACAAGTTTTCGAACAGAGTTCAGTGTTCTGCGCTTCAACTCCGTGCCGCCAACACTGATCAAAACATTACCCCTCATCGGTATTTTGTAACCAGACGCGGCTAGTGCCTTACAATATGCATCAAAAAAATTCTCTCCAAAACATGCTACCTCCCCAGTCGACTGCATTTCTACACCGAGAAGAGGATCCGCGCCTTCTAGTTGCATAAACGAGAATTGAGGTATTTTTACACCCACCTTGAAAGCAGGAGTCTTGCGTTCCAAATATTGGCTGATATTGTTGCCCAAGATCGCCTCAGCACCCACATCCATGAGATCAATACCGTTCATTTTCGAAACGAAAGGCATTGATCTTGATGCGCGAAGATTGCACTCGATAACCAAAACTTCAGAGCCCTTCACGATAAACTGAACATTAAAAGGTCCTTTGATGTCCAGACCTTCCGCTATCCTCTTTGTATAATCCAAGATCTTATTTTGCGCCTCGCTGCTAAGGCCTTCGGCCGGTATCCTCATCGTAGCATCACCAGAATGTACTCCCGCTTTTTCGACGTGTTCAATTATCGCACCAATTAGTACGTTATTCCCATCACTCACCGCGTCCACTTCAGCTTCTTTGGCATTTTGAATGAACTTGCTAATCACTATAGGATAATCTGGCGAAACCTCAGAGGCTTCCCTGAGAAAACTCTCCAATTGTTTCTGGCTCCACATTACTCGCATCGCAGCCCCACTCAGAACGTAAGAGGGACGCAATATCACCGGAAAATTTTCTTGCGCAAATTCCGCGGCCTTTTCCTCTGAAGTGACCTCGATCCACTTTGGTTGTAATATACCGAGTCTATCCAGCAAATCAGAGAACTTTGCTCGATCCTCCGCATTGTTGAGATTCTCGCTGGTAGTCCCCAGTATCTTGACTCCTGCGGAAGCAAGTTTTGGAATCAGGTTGTTTGCGGTCTGCCCACCCACACAGCAAACCACACCGATCGGGTGCTCCAAATCATGAATATCTAGCACTCGTTCAAGGGTCAATTCTTCAAAATACAGCCTGTTGCTCATATCATAATCGGTCGAGACAGTCTCCGGATTACAGTTAATGACAACCACCTCAAAGCCCCTTTTCTGGAGGGCCCAGACCATATTCATGGTGCACCAATCAAATTCGACCGAACTACCAATACGATACGACCCTGCGCCGAGAACTATGATTTTCTGATCGTTACTAGCCGAAAAAACTGGATTATCTTCGCGTCCATCGTAGCTCGTGTATAGATAGTTAGTTTTTGCTGGCCACTCAGCCGCGAGGCTATCGACTTGTTTGACGAATGGCCTTATCGAGTAATGGAGTCTTAGAGCACGAACTGCTGACTCTGAAAGAGATAATCTTTTTCCAATCCACGAATCTGAAAAACCGAGAGTCTTCGCGCGACGAATTACTTCGGGCTTCAATTCAACTCCAAGCTTCGCAAATTGCCCTAATTCGGAATCCATATCAACAATGTTCTTAATTTTTGAAACAAACCATTTGTCAACCCAAGTTAGTCTGTTTACCTCATCGACATTGAAGCCGCTCGCTAGCGCTTCTGCAATACTGAAGAATATCGAGTCGGTGGGATGCACCAACGAATTTTCGACCAGCTCCACAGAGCCCAACGGCTTGTAGTCGAGCAATCCGTCTCGTCCTATGTCGAGCATCCGGATCGCTTTCTGTATCGCTTCCTCGAACGACCTTCCGATGGCCATAACTTCTCCAACGGACTTCATCTGACTTCCCAGTTCACGGCGCACGCGTTCGAACTTTCGAAAATCAAACCGCGGCATCTTTACCACGATGTAATCGAGAGCCGGCTCGAAACAAGCAGAAGTGATGCCAGTAACCTTGTTCGTAAGTTCAGAAAGCGAGTACCCAAGGGTTAGCTTAGCGGCAACGTATGCGATTGGATATCCCGTTGCTTTGGATGCGAGAGCTGAAGATCTTGACAGCCTAGCATTGATTTCAATGGCATAATACTTGGCTGATTTCGTGTCCAGAGCAAACTGGATGTTGCACTCGCCGACGATGCCAACTGCTCTCGCTGCTCTGATTGCAAGTTCGCGGAGACTATGATATTCCTGATTTGTCAGAGTCTGGGATGGAGCTACAACAGTATTATCGCCGGTGTGAACTCTCATAGAAAGTACGTTTTCCATGTTGCAAATTGTGATACAATTATCGGAAGCATCACGCATGACTTCATACTCGATTTGCTTCCAGGGGCCAACGTATTCCTCTACGAGGATCTGGTTAACTATGCTATTCGCAAGGCCTTTCTCGGCAATCGAGTCGAGTTCATATTCATTGAAAGCGACACCGCCCCCACGACCTCCGAGTGTAAAGGCAACTCGTACAATTACCGGATACCCTATCGTCGATGCAACATCCCTTGCCTGTTCAACGGAATAAACGGCTTCACTGATGGGGCAATTGATTCCACTTTCGTTCATTTTGATTTTGAAC
>DATNHH010000291.1:0-5935 GCA_035605055.1 Nitrososphaerales archaeon | reverse complement strand
ATCCCGATCGAAGAGTGGGAGCGGAGTTCTGGTCACACACTGGAGCAAGGATTGTACCGTGGAACTCTGCGGAAGGGTAAACAGCACCACGCTGGTTGTGGTTGCTCCGTTGTAATGCAACAGACCCAGCAAGCTCGCAACATGGAAACAATTACCGGAGACGTCCTACCGATAATTAGCTCATAGATTTCGAATGATTTGGATTGGGCATACTCCCAATCCTCCCCTACGGATTTACTTTTTCTCTTACAGCTAGTTTTTAATTCTGCGACGTTGCCATATTCTTAGAATTGTCACAGTCTAGTATGGAACTTTTCTTCGAGAAAGAAAAAGTTCCCGAGGTAAAGATCGTTCCTGTCTCGACAATTCAGATCTTCAAGCCCTCGTCAGATTCTCTTCAAAAACTTCGAGAGAAGGTCAAGTTTCTCACTTCGGAAGTTACTACTCTGAAAAGGGGAATGCTAATCTCGGCGACCTATGATGGTGACAGAAGAGTTGCGGTCCTGAAATTTTACGAGCCGAATGAAAATAGGATCTATTTGTGGTCTGACAAGAGCGGGCACAGACCTTACTGTTTCTCAAAACAGCAAGAACAAGATCTACGATACCTTCTGAAGGAACGTCCGAATCTGGATCGAATTGAGACAGTTTCAAAATACGATCCACTATCGGACCAAGAAATCAGGGTTAGCAAGATAATCGCGAAAGATCCTCTCGCAATTGGCGGACAGGAAAACAGCTTACGGAACGCGATTAACTGCTGGGAAGCAGACATAAAGTACTATGAGAACTACCTTTACGACAACGGCTACGTTGTGGGCGCTTATTATCGTATAGTCGATGGCAAAATCGAGCCCGTTCCCTTCGACATGCCAAAAGAAGTCGAGGATTCTCTGAGAAAGACGCTTGCTTCCTCGAAACCTGATCTCACAGAAGCGATTACCTCCTGGGCATCACTCCTGAATCAGCCTCTGATAGATATCAAGCACGCAGCGATCGATATCGAGGTCTGGTCTGTTGAAAACAGAATTCCCGATCCGAAGATTGCCGAGCACCCGGTTGTCGCAGTTTCACTCGTTTCAAGGAACTCGAAAGTTGTCTACCTTCTGAAGAGGGAAGACCTAGATCTGGGAGATCCCGGCCGACTGCCGGTCGATGCCAGAATGCTGATCTTTGAAAAGGAGAGAGATCTCCTGATTCAAGTATTTCAGGATATTCTTGATTATCCGTTCTTGACGACGTTCAATGGCGACGATTTCGATTTCGATTACCTGTTTCACCGTGCTCAGCGTCCAGAGATTGGAATACCGAAAGAGTGCGTTCCGATTGTTCTTGGAAATAATTACGCCGGATTGAAAAATGGGGTGCACATTGATCTTTACAAAACTTTCAAGAATCGTTCCCTCCAAATCTACGCTTTCGGAAACAAATACTCCGAACAAACTCTGGACGGAGTTGCGGAAGGTCTGCTCGGAGAAACCAAAGTCGATTTCGAGGGTTCGATAAACGATCTCCCCCTTTACGAACTGGCGAGATACAATCTCCAAGATACTGATCTGACATACAAGCTTGCCTCCATCTGGAACGAGGTTCTGATGAAAGTGCTGCAGGTCATAGCGAGAGTCGCCAAGATGCCGATCGACGATGTATCGCGAATTGGCGTGTCGAACTGGATCAGAAGTATGCTTTACTTTGAACATCGCAGAGAAAATGCGTTGATCCCGAGACCGGAGGAGCTCAAAGAAAAGGGCGGCGCAAAGTCGGAGGCAATAATCAAGGGCAAAAAGTACAAAGGAGGGCTGGTCATAGAACCAAAATCGGGCATTCACTTCAATGTCTCGGTGCTAGATTTTGCTTCGCTGTATCCTTCGCTGATAAAGGTCAACAATATCTCCTACGAGACCGTTAACTGTCCACATAATGAATGTAAAAGTCACGTAATACCAGAGATCGGCACATGGACCTGCACAAAGCGGCGCGGCATTGAATCGCTCGTTGTCGGTTCCCTGAGAGACCTTCGCGTTGATTATTACAAGCAACTGACCAAGAGCAAAACACTTTCCAAAGAGGATAAGGACCTCTACAAAGTCGTCAGCCAGGGTCTGAAGGTTATTCTCAATGCGAGTTATGGTGTCTTGGGGTTTGAGAGTTTTCCACTTTACTGCTTGCCAGCGGCGGAGGCAGTCGCCGCTTTAGGGCGTAATGCGATCACCAGGACAATCGAAAAATGCAAAGAACTGGGGATCGATGTCGTCTATTCTGATACTGACAGCCTTTTCATCCAAGCGCCATCGCAAGACCAGGTCAACGAAGTATCCGAGTGGACAATGAAGAATCTTGGAATCGAACTAGACGTAGATAAGGTCTACAGATACGTTGCAATGAGCCAGAGAAAGAAGAATTATTTTGGAGTTCTAGAGGATGGTACCGTCGATATCAAGGGTCTCACCGGAAAAAAGTCACAGACGCCTCAATTCATCAAGAATTCCTTCAGCTATACGCTTGAAGTCCTGAGCAGGATCAAGACAAAGGATGATTTTGAAAACGCCAGGGAGGAAATCAAGACAAGATTAAGTAGCGATTACAAGAGGCTGGAGAATCGGGAGATCCCACTTGATGATCTTGCCTTCAACGTGATGATCAGCAAAGATATTGCAGGCTACCGCGATTCTATCCCTCAACACGTGAGAGCAGCTCAACTACTCAAGAATTCTGGAAAGGATATTCGCGCAGGAGATATTATTTCGTTTGTAAAAACAATAAGCGGCGCGGGAGCGAAACCGGTAAAGCTCGCAAAACAGAGCGAAATAGATGTTGAGAAGTATCTGGAATACATGAAGAGCACCTTCGATCAAATCTTGGGCTCGCTTGGTTACGACTTTGACGAAATACTGGGCAGCACGAAACTCGATTCCTGGTCTTTAAGTTGAGTATGTAGGGCTCCGGACTCAAGATCACTCTCACCGCGTTCAACATAAACGCTCAATGGGCTATTGTCTTCACAGCCCCCGCAAATATTTACCCATCCGCAACATAATTATATTTACTACATTCTAAGTGATATTCCTAGAACCCTGGGCCTTTAGCTTCGATCGAAATTTTGCTTATTGGGAGAAAAGGAAATTGGTCAGCATAGAAACGACTTGCACGCTGGATAACTTTCGGCGTTTTTTGATTCAGAGTACTTGCATGTCCTTCATTCCCGACGGGTACTTTAGAGATCCCGAGGTGTTTCCAGAGAAGGAAGGCGAGACCGGTTCGATCTACATTGAAGCAGCCGACAAGGTTAGTTTGAAGAGAATTAGGGATATTACCTTCGTCAATGCTCGGGACATCTTGGGAATTATCTACGTAAGCAAGAGCGGAAACACTAAGCTGAAGTGGCGTGAAAGTCGCGGCGAGCTGGGAAAGTTGACAGGAGAAGCATCGACCAACAGCCTCGTCAATTTGTTCTCGGCACGCGTTCTGTCTAAAGAATACACCGATCAGCTACTGGCGAAGGGAGAAGCCGGGGAAGAAAGTACTCCAGATCAGTTTGCTGGCCAGAATGCACCCGAAAACCCAACGGGCGAAGAACTTGAAGGCACATTAAATGTTGAGGGTGATGTATGATAAATGGAACCAGCAAACAATTCTGTGAAAGTCAAAGTCTTCGAGATAACGAGCATGACCGATCCCGACACGGGAAAACCGGGCAAAAACATAAAGCTAGTTCAAGTAAAACAGCAGAGACCGCAACAACAGTTCTTCGGCCCCTTCGGTGGGACTGAGGATGCAAACATGTTGAAAGGAATCATGGGACAGTTTCAGTCCATGGGTATTTTTCCTATGAGAGACTCCCCAAAGATCAATCTGTTTCTTAGTGAGAGCGAGTACGACCTTCTGGGAGTCCGGTTCGAAGTAAACGAAGTCTACGACATGGTTTTGAATAACGGAAGCATAAAGTTCCACAAAAGTACCGAAGGAATCTAGAAGGGAATTCTTTCTGGATTTGAAAGTGAACTCCTCAGACTAAGCTCAAAGAAAAAAAACTCATAATAACGCTCTAAAACAACGGTCAAACGTCTCTGCGAGGTTGGTCTAGACTGGCCTAGGACAGGGGCTTCCCATGAAGTTAGATTCGGTAAAAGCCTCTAACACGGGTTCGAATCCCGTACCTCGCAAACCTATTTTCTAGTAAATTAGTGTCGAATCCCGTTAGGAACCGAAGCTGGAGGATAACTCGCTCTTTTGGCATGAAATAGGTCAAAGGGTGTTATCAGTTAGGCGACCTGTTTCTCTCGTCATTACCACTATCGTTTCGCCCTTATCAGATGCATCCCAAAATCGCTTTTCGACCTCTATCAGGCAGACGAAACGAGGATGGGCGGACTAGACTTTTGTCCTAATCATGAAAGATGGAAAAGAGATTCCCTCTTGCTACCATTTTCTCCGTGAGCTATGAACACCGAACGGAGAAGACTCTGGTGCTCCTGCAACAGCTCTAGCGATAGGGACTCGTTGAGCTGCGATATGTGAGTATAGCCCACAACATCCGTGAACATGATTGCCGCGAGTCTTCGTTCAGCTTGCGCCACGCTGGATTCATTAGGAGTACTATGTATTCGGATAAAATTCTTGCGAGCGGAAGACCGTGAGCTCCCGATTATGGAGCTAGGTTGAGAGGATACAGCTACTGTCCTTAAAAAGACCCCAACGGGGTCGTAAACAGTGAATCATCATGACCACAAAACAATCTGTCATAAAGAAAAAATCGATAGGTTACATGGTCGTACCGGATCTAAGGGACACACATACGCTGCTGAATCACGCAGCACTTGCTGCAAAGGCTGGATTCTCTGTGATTTGGGTTCCAGACCACTTTCATCCCTGGTTTCACACAGGAGCCTTCGAAGCTAATTCCTGGATTTGGCTTTCAACCGCCATGGATAGAATCAAAACGGTCCCGTTCGCTTCAGGAGTGACCGTCCCAATATTGAGATATCATCCCGGAATCGTAGCACAGGCGTTTGCAACTCTCGAAGTAATGCACGGCCCAAGAATCATTCTCGGAGTGGGGAGCGGTGAGGCACTGAACGAGATACCACTGGGATTTGAATATCCTCCATTACCTGAAAGAATCGACAGAATGGTCGAAGCTATTACGGTCATGCGGAAGTTGGGCACAGAAGAGTTCGTGGATTTCAAAGGAAAGTACTACACGCTGAAAAAAGCAAATCTGTACATGAAGTCCACAGTACCGATATACATCTCCGCGCTCGGCCCGAAGACAGCGAAGATCGCAGGAAAAATTGGCGACGGTTTCATTACCTTCCCATCGCCGATGAACCGACTGAAGAATGTGATCTTTCCAAAAATCAGAGAGGGCGCGCAATCGGTGGGCAGGTCCTTTGACGATATCACAAAAGTATTAGAGTTGGACGTGTCTCTCGATCAAGATTATCAGAAAGCACTTGATGCCCTGAGACCTCAGAAGCCAACTCTTGTCCCGAACATCTTCAATACCAACGAGTACGATCCGAGGAAATTAGAAGAGCGCGGAAATGCCGAAGTAAGTGACGAGGATCTCGCAAAAGCGTTCATTGTCGGATCTTCGGTCGATGACCATATCGCGAGAATTGAAGAGGCGTTTGATGCAGGCTTCGACCATGTGTTTGTGTCCAGCAACAGTCCGGACGAAGAGAGATTCATTGACGAATACAAGAAAAAAGTGATACCATACTTCGAAAACAGATCTTAGCAGAAAGAACGTCGCCGCCGTTCATCAAATCGCGGATGGAAAATCGCAGAGTAGTGAAAGAAAATAATTCTGGATGAGAACAAGAAACCTGCAACGCTAAACGTGAGACTTGTCGGGGCAGGAGACGTATCGGAACTTTACATGATTGGATACAAAGAAACGCCTAAAGTCAATGCTACTGCCGTGACTGACATA
>DATNHH010000290.1:0-4571 GCA_035605055.1 Nitrososphaerales archaeon | reverse complement strand
TCTTCATACCTCTCGGGAGCATGACCCCTACGGTATCAGGGATTCCAATTCTGTCCGCACCAGCCTTGGAGATCTCGGAAATGAAATGAGAGAGATATTCAGGTTCGGCACGGCTGGCGTCCTCAACGGTGAACCGGAGTTTTAAGCCATGATTTTTCGCATACTCAACTGCCCTAACAGATCGCTCGAGCGCCTCCTCTCTTGAGACATGCAACTTGTTTTTGAGATGCACGTCCGAAACGGAGTGGTACATCGCGATCCAATCTACGTCACAGGATAACGCTACGTCTATATCAGCAGGCAGAGCCCGCCCGTGAGAAATAATCTGTGCGCTGAAACCAGCCTTTTTCATTTCCTTGAGCGACTCCATGTGCGAGTCCGAAATCACCGGGCTGATCTCGATGCTATCTACCCCAAAGTAATCCAGCATCCATGCAATTTGCAGTCTCTGCCTTTTCGAGAAAGAAATTCCGACGCTTTGCTCGCCCTCTCTCAAGGTTGAATCCAGCACTGAAACGTTCGGTACTTTGAGGAGTGATCCTTCGGAATTCAAGATTCCAGAATAATAATTAGCATCAGTCTGAAGTGGTTCACGTGAAGATTCGATCTCGATCAAGAAACTCTAGTCTCTCAGAATATCTACGATATACGCAGAACTCCGACGATTATAATACTTCTTGCTGCGGAATCAGCGAACGACTTTCAACACCACAACGGTATTCGTATCATCTATCCCGGACAATTTGCGTATTTCGTCAATCGTTCCGTTTATTTCCGCTATATTCGAACCACCCACAATTACTGCGATGTCATATTCACCAGTAATTTCGTAAATTGACTGGACACCCTTTGTTTTCTTCAAACGATTCGATATTTCGGAAGTTGGAAAACTTGGGTTAACTGAAAGTAAACTAATAGCATTGGCCTGCGGGCCCACGTTTGTTTCAATTGTAAATTTTGAAATTATGCCAGACTTGATCAAGTTGGAAACCCTTCGACGGATGGCGGCCTCTGACAGGTTTACTTGTTTCGCAATTTCAACAAACGACTTTCGGCTGTCCTCTCTCAGAATTGAGATTACTCGTTCATCTATGTGATCCATCAGCTTTGCACTCAATCTAATGCAACCTTTTCAACGACCCTTGCAGCTGAGCCGACTTTTTCAATTCCGGAAAATATCTTATCGAGACCAGAAGCGACCGTGTCAATCTGCACACGACTGATGACAAGCGGTGGCAGGAACCGCAATATGTTCAGCCCCGAATAGAGTAAGATTAGACCGTAATCGAATCCAGCCATTATTACGTCCTTGACTGGAATTTTGAGCTCAGCTGCAATCATCAACCCCTTCCCGCGAACCTCTCTGACAATGGATGGATGTCTCTGACGAATAGATTCCAGTTTGGCCCTAAAGTACTCCCCATCAGAGATCGCCTTTTGAAGAATTTTTTCAGATATCATGAAATCCAGTGCAGCGTACGCAGCGGCACAACCAAGAGGATTTCCTCCGAATGTGCTAGTGTGCTCACCCGGTTTCATCATCGAGGAAATCGATTCGTTGGTCGCAGTAATTGCAAAAGGAAACCCTCCTGCGATTCCCTTTGAGGCTGTCAAAAAGTCGGGAGACACTCCCCAGTTCTCGCACGCCCAAAGTTTACCGGTCCTGCCGAAACCTGACTGCACCTCGTCAAAAATCAGCAACGCTCCCTTCGCCCGGGTCGTCTCTCGGAGCCCAGGCAAGAAGTCATCGGGCGGAACGTGGATTCCACTCTCACCCTGAATGGGCTCGACAATGACGGCTGCAACAGTTTCGTCGATAACCTCCTTTGCTTTTTCCAAATTACCGAACGGTGAGAAGCTAACTCCTTGAACTAGAGGCTCGAATGGCTTCCTGTACTTTTGATTCCATGTTGCAGAAAGCGCACCGTAAGTCTTTCCGTGGTAGCTCCCTGTGAATGCGACTATGTTTGATCGGCCGGTCGCCTTTCTTGCAAACTTTAACGCAGCCTCATTTGCTTCCGCTCCACTATTACTGAAGAAAACCCTGCTCAAGCCCGCAGGCAAGTATTTAGAAAGAAGCGATAGGTACCTCCGCCTCGAATCATTGTAAAGCGAGCCGTGGCAAGTGATCAACTTGTGTGCTTGGTCTGCGATCGCGTCCGCGACGCGTTTGTTTGAATGCCCAACGATCGCAACTCCGTACCCGCCCGAGAGGTCGATGAACTCCCGCCCGTTCCCGTCATAGACGAGAGCCCCATCTCCGCGAACTACCTCGATCGGGAATTTTTGATAGAGCGGAACGAGATGACTATCTTCTTCATTCAATTTGAAATGACCGTCCCTGTGCCAGAGATTGCGTTTCGCAGAGGGTTCTCCTTTAGTCCTGAGGCGATGACAGACTTTTTCGCACCCATCTCCACCGCCTCCACCGCTGCTATGACCTTCTTGTCCATACCTGCGCCTATTCTCGGAAGTGCTTTTCTTGCTTGTTCAGTACTCATCTTACTAACCACAACATCATCCAAAATCAATCCCTCAGTATCCGTTAAGAAAATTGCGGCTTCTGCATTTAGGGCGCCAGCGACATGCGAACAGGCCCTGTCTCCATCCACATTCAGTAGCTCAAATTCTTCTCCCGCTGCAACTGGGGAGATGACCGGGACCAAGTCATTGGATAGGAGAAGCCGAAGCAAACTTGAATTTATTCTACTAATCTTTCCTGTAAATCCCCCCTCGATGGCGACTTTTCTACCTCGCTCGTCGACCACGATCAACTTCTTCTTCCTCTGCGCTTGAAGCAGCATTCCGTCGATTCCCGTAAGAGACACACTTTGGATTCCATTCTTTTCCAGCGTCTGAACTATTTGCTTTGCGAGAAGGCCCGACATTACCATCGTAAAAATTTCTGCGGTTTCTTTGTCAGTATATCTGCTCTTGATTCCTTCCGGCGAAGTGATGAATTCCTGCTTCTTGCCCATCTTCTCTGCAATGTTGGTTACTTGGTCTCCACCTCCATGGACGAAAATCACTTTCGTGCCGGCCGCATGAAGGGCCTTTACATCATCGACGATTGAGGGATTGATACCGTCTATTATGCTGCCGCCGATCTTGCACACGATGATGGGTCCACTCAAACGGGATGCAACCCCGGAAAGAGAAGACCCGCACTTTCTTCGAAACGAGCCATAAGATTCATGCATTGAACACCATTACCCGCAGCTCCTTTCATCAGATTGTCAGTGGCTGAAAGGAGCAGAAGACGATTAAGTCTCTCATCTATCTCAAAGCCAATGTCGCAAAAATTCGATCCCGGGAGAACTTTCGGATCCGGGTACTTTGCGAGACCTTTCTTGTCCTTTACAAACCGAATGAATCTAGAGTCTTTGTAAAAGTCTCTGAGCGCCTTCCAAACGATAGGAGTTTCGAGCTTTCCCTTTCCAAAAGTATGAATTGTACACAAGATTCCTCTGACGATATTCACGGCATGAGGTGTCATCGACACCTTCACCTTTCTCCCAGCAAACTTTGATACTTCTTGCTCAATTTCAGCAGTATGACGATGGTCTACAGGTTTGTAGGGCCGAATAACGCCATAACGTTCCGCATGGTGAGTTGCGATCGAAGGCTTTGTCCCGCCGCCCGAGCTTCCGATTTTAGAATCAACCACGATGTGGTCCAAGTCAATTATGCCGGACTTCGCAAATGGAGCAATCGCTAGTATGCTAGTAACTGCCATGCAGCCTGGATTGGCTACAAGATTCGAGCTCTGGATCTTATCTCGGTAAAGTTCTGGAATCCCTAGCGGAGTTGTTGCTAACATTTCAGGATGCGGATGTTCGTAATGATACCAATGTCGGTATGCTTCAACGTTTTGCAATCTGAAATCGGCACTCATGTCAACGATCTTGAGACCTGTTTTCACAAGATCTGGCACTATTTTGACTGCAGAACCGTGTGGTACCGCCGTAAAAACAAAATCACAATTTGAAGTAATCGAATCTAACTTTGGAGCTGTAAATTTCAACTCTGTGAATGATCTTAAATTAGGATGTACTCTGTAAATTACCTCGCCGTCATACTGCTTCGAAGTTGCAATCGTAACCTTCACATTCGGATGGTTTACAAGAATGCGAAATAATTCTCCGCCGACATAGCCTGACGCTCCGACGATCCCAACGCGCATTGTATCTGTCATTTTGAACTTGTTTTCAACTAATTTATGTTCGAATACCGTTTAAACTTAATGGGTTGCTTCGGGATATCAATCAAACTATGTGCGAATTTCGCAACAGAATAAAGGGGCCAGGAAAAAGAAAAACTAAAACATTGACTAAATAATTTTTCATTATCAAATTAAGATTGTGCCGACTTTAATTACAATCAAAGACAGGGACAAGCCAATCGATTTCGATTGCCACCTTCTAGCTCTTTACAAGGTTCAAACAACAAGATCGATTTTACAAAAAATCCGAGCAGAATGTGGAGAGTAAATGGAAGATTTTCATCTAATTTCTAAGCGATTGGTGTAAGCGAATCTTGCGGAAATTAAACGAAGAGACAGTCAGAATTTT
>DATNHH010000289.1:0-8608 GCA_035605055.1 Nitrososphaerales archaeon | reverse complement strand
TGCGAAAAATCAAACGTGCAACCGGAAGCGACGTCCGGGTCACACATAGACCAAACGAAGCTCTTGAACTCGACCTCGTAATCTCCTCCCATAGATCTTCCATTCGGAGACAAGGTGAAGAACTGACGAGTTGTTTGAGTGCCGAATGTATTCCACGCCCACTGGTAGCCCGCGACAGCACCTGCAGAGGTCTCCGCGCATCCGGAGCAGATTGACGAAGAAGTTAGGTCGTACAAGATATTCGTGTTGGGGAACCAAGACTCGAACTGCGAGAGCTGCGAGGATCCAACGGGCAAAGCACCGGTAACGCCCGCGATCGTTTTCGCCGTGTTTGTCTCCCAGTAATAGTCCGTGTCGGGTTCGTTGGAATCGAAGACTACTAAATTAATGCGGCCGTTTGTGTGTGAGACATAGTCCGGGACGAATTTTGTTAGAGCCTGCTGTGCCGAAAGGCTCTGCGCGTTCAAAGAATATTGTTGGAGTGTTAGATTGAGATAAACTGAATCAAGAGAATTTCCCACAAAGAATATCTGAGGATATTGTCTCGCAACCAAGCCCTGCAACGCAGTAAGTGTGTATTCCCAGCTGTGGTCTGAAACTACGTAAACAGTACTCGAAGGGTGACTGGATCCAGGAAGCGGGTAGAGCTGATCGGTTTGGGTAGGAAGATTTGGCGGGACTGCCCCCATTGTGGTGCTTGAAAGATACTGGGTTGTTGTTGGCGTAATTGCTGTCGCATCTGCTGTGGGTGTGCCATAAATCGTCGTCGCATAGATGAAAGAGTTCGATGCATTTTGATTGCCGGTCGTCGTTATGCAGCATCCTTGGGATCTAGAATCCAGAATGGCAAGCGGAGTAAGGCAAGCTACTATAATGACTACAATTACGATAAAAGCAGATGTAGAGTTGCCCCCGTTGCCTCGCAGTCTCACCAATTCATGTCTAAGGTGTAGACAAAGGCTTTTGGCTTGGATGGATTCTGAATCCGAATCACGAGCTATCCAGGGAGAGATTTGGTAGTGATCGTTCGGCCCTTGGCACATCTTACTCAAATCCTTAATTATCGAAACGGAATCTCGCAATCATATGTCAATTGATAGTCCGCGCTCTTATTACGACAAGGTGTTCGTTGCCCTCGAAAATCATCAGAACTGGTTTGCAAATTCAATTCCGTTGATTGCTTCGGAGAATGTTCCCAGCCCGGCAGTCCGCGAAGCAATAATTTCGGACTTCGGAAACAGGTATGCCGAGGGCTGGGCAGGGGAGCGTGTTTACGCCGGTTGCACCTACATCGATCAAGTTGAATTAATTTGCCTCGATCTCGCAAAGCGACTTTTCGGCGCCGAGTTCGCCGACGTAAGACCGGTGTCGGGAGTAAACGCAAACCTCACAGTCTACTCAGCGTTCACGGACCCCGGGGACACGATGATGGCGCTCGCAATCCCCAATGGTGGCCATATTTCTGCAGCGAGAAAGGAGTTCAACGGCACTGCCGGACTGGTTCACGGTCTCAACGTGGAGTACTTTGCTTTCGACCGGGATAACTGGAACATCGATGTTGACAAGACAAAGGAGAAGATCAAGAAACTCGGTGAGGAAGGAAAGAAACCGAAAATGGCCATGTTTGGCGGCTCGCTATTTTTATTTCCTCACCCGGTCGTTGAGCTCGCCGATTTTCTCAAGAGCGAGGGTATCATCGTCTGCTACGATTCAGCTCACGTGTCCGGACTGATCGCAGGCAAGCAGTTTCAGGCGCCACTGAAGGAAGGAGCGGACGCCGTGACCCTTTCCACGCATAAGACTCTCTTTGGACCGCAGGGCGGCACGGTTCTGTCGTGGGACAAGTACGCCGACAAGATCAAGGCTGGCGCTTTTCCTGGCACTTCGTCAAATCATCATCTGCACCACGTCGCAGGAAAAGCTGTCGCGTTTGCGGAATTTCTGGAGTTCGGCGAGGAATACGCAAAGCAGGTGATCTCAAATGCTCAGGCGCTCGCGGAAGCTTTGAACGATGAAGGCCTAGATGTACTTGCAAGTAATCTCGGATTTACAAAGTCCCACCAGATCGCGGTGAACATTACAAAGTATGGGCTCGGTGGCGATCTCGAAAGGGACCTCGAAAGGGCAAACATCATTCTAAACCGCCAGCTGATACCGGGCGATGTGCAGGCCGGCCGCCACTACCAGAATCCTGGCGGCTTACGGATCGGCACGAGCGAACTTACGAGGCTGGGGATGAAGAAGGAGGAGATGAAGATCATCGCCTCTCTGATGGGGCGGATCATCGTGAAGAAGGAAGATCCCGCGAAGGTGAAGAAAGAAGTCGAAGAGATGCGAAAGTCTTACCAGAAAGTACACTATGCATTTGAGCCCAGTACTCCGGCGTACAAATACATCCACGTGAGGTAGGACTAATTTTTTCCGGGCTCAGTGTTTAGGCGTTAGCCGATTCGGTGTTTCCTAGAAGAATGAGGAGGCACTCGTCCTGCAAACGTTTAAAGCTCTAGGCTACTTCCGTTGGAATGTGGTCTAGTTGATAGACGGGTATACGGATGTTGCTGTAGTGGTATCTAACGCTCAAGAAGCAAAAGAGTGGTACGTCGATAAGCTCGGTTTCAAAGTCGTTTTAGATAGAGGACACGTGGTTTGCGTAAGCCCAAATGTAAAAGGCGATAGTCTTGTTCTGCACCTCTGTGCAGACAATTTCGCTCCACTCGAGTCTGGGAACACTGAAATCGGTTTCACCGCAGACGATTTTGAAAAGGCATGCGAAGAACTCAGCGCAAAGGGAGTAAGATTCTCTATGCAGCCCACAAACGAAGACGACTTCAAATCAGCCAAGTTCCTTGACTTGAACGGTAACGAGTTCTGGCTGTTTGAGAGCAGATTGGCGAAGAAAGTAATGAAAGAGAATTCCTAGGACAATAGAATTTCAATCAGGCTGTTATCCTGAGACATGACTTCTATCGTAAGAACGACTTCCGCCAGATTTCAGATCCTTGCCTCTTTCGTTGCGGTCTCGTTCGTCGTCGGGCTCATTTTCCGAAACGTCCTCATCTTCGCTGGCATCCCCGCTCTAATTTACCTCGGACTGATCTCCCTCCAGAGCCAGCCGTCGGGAGAAATTACAATCTCAAGATTGATAGAAAAAGCCCAGCTCTTCGAGGACGACACTTCGAAGATTTGCATTCGAACTACAAACACCAGCAAGGGGCCAATCGCGCTCGTGACCGTGGAAGATACTGTTTCCCAGGAGCTCGAAAACAACAGTCCTACGGCCTTCAGCTTTTCGCTCAAACCCGGAGAGTCACGCGACAATTATTATTCAATTAGGGCAAGCACATTCGGAGTGTTCTCCATAGGTCCGGTACGCACAAGATACGAGGACTCTTCCGGATTGAACATCGTGAAAGCAAACATCAAAGATTATTCCACTGTTGTAGTTCTTCCCAAGACCACGGAACGCCTAACTCATTTCAAGATTAGACCGCGCAAGACAAAGCCGTGGCCCGGCGAGATTGTCGCAAGGAACGTAGGTCTGGGCATGGACAACTACAGTATCCGTCAATACGTCCCCGGAGACACTTTCCGTCGAATCAACTGGCGAGCATCTGCAAAAACCGAAGACAATCTTCTGCTTAACGAACAAACAGCCGAGCTCGGCGCTGACACAATAATCATCATCGACGCCCGTCCTGCGTCAAACCTCATCAGCTCAGGCGGAGAATCCCTCGTGAAGCACTCTCTCCGCGCAGCCATTTCAATCTCTGACAAATTACTCCGCGACCGAAATCGAGTAGGTCTCGTGACCGTCGGGCTCGACAGTGATCGCATCCCACCCGGCTACGGACGTCGCCAGTACAACAGACTCGTACTGAGCTTGATACGCGTCAAAGCTGGAGGAGTTTTCACTTTTGAAAACATCCCCAGTTACCTGAAGTACTTCTACCCGCACCTTGCTCAGGTCATACTTATCTCGCCACTCTTGGACACCGAAGCATTCAACGCCTCCGGTGAAATCGCGAGATCTGGTTACGAGCTTCTCATCCTTTCTCCGAATCCCGTTGACTTTAGTCCTGTAAGAACTCGCAACCGGGAAAACGAGCGAACCCTCAAGATTTCACGAGATCTTGCGCTCCTTGCAAGGAATACAAATTTGGATCACCTTCGGCGCGCCGGTGCCCTAATTCTTGACTGGCGGAAGGACGACCCGTTAGATTTTGCTCTTTCAAGAAATATCCGCGCGCAGGCAAGGCACACAGAGCTGGCGATGAGGAGACGAATCTCGTGAGCGCAAGATCTCTCGAAACCGGGGAGCTCCTATCATTCCTCCTCGTAGCGGCAACAATGCTCTCTTCGTCACTATTCTTTCCTTCGTTTTACTGGGTCTTCATCCTCTTCGCTATAATCGACGGGCTCTCAACTCGGTATAAGAGCGAACTCGCTCTCTCTCTAGACCGGATTTTTTTCGCCTTCATTATTCTCCTCCTCAGCGCCGAGTCCTTGGGGCTTGACGTGCTACTGATGATCCTGGAGACTGCAGCGCTGATCGCACTTCTGGATATTTCCTTCCTCCTCCGCCAAATCCGACAGCATTCCCAACACGATCTCTCAACAATCCTCTCGTCGAGATTCCGCTCATACCTCTATACGCTCCTCCCGGCCGCGCTCTTGTCATCCGGCTTGACTTACCTCGGAGCATCGTCTCTCTCCTTTGCAGTAAACTCCCAGTACGCCATCCTCGAACTAGGTCTCGCTTCCGCTGCCGTGTTCGTCATCATACTAGGCGTAGCACGCAAAGAAACGCTGAAATAAATTTCAAACAAGGCCGCGCTATGGAATCTTCGTTTGGTCCAATCAAGGTGTCGACCCAGGGCGAGCTAGTCCCGGTCACTGAAGTGTCCCTGGGGCAGGGCGATAGTATCTTCTTCGAGCACCACATCTTTTTGTGGAAAGACCCCTCAGTTACAATCACCGCGAAAGTGATGAAGGGCGTCGGAAAAAGAATTCTTGCCGGCCTGCCCGTTTACGTGACTGAAGCCCACGGCCCCGGCAAGATCGCCTTTTCGAGGGACTCTCCGGGTCAGGTCAAATTTCTCGATCTAAAACCTGGCTTACCGATTCACGTCAAAGAGCACCAATTCCTTTTCTCCACTAGCGGTGTCAACTATTCATACTTCAGAGTCAAGGGGCTAGCCAACATGCTCTATGGTGGCACTGGCTTTTTCATCGACACATTCGAAGGTTCGGGGCTCCTCGCGCTCCACGGGTATGGAAACGTTTTCGAGAAAAATCTCGCAGCGGGAGAAACTATCGACCTTGAGCCCGGCGGCTTTTGCTACAAGGATGCCTCGGTCCAGATGGCGACGAACAGCATGGGACTAAAGAGCGGTCTCTTCGGTGGCTTTACCTTCATGATGAACCGCTTCACCGGACCCGGCCGGTTGGGCATTCAATCGATGCCGTTCCACCTTGCCAGCGGGGAATAGATGCATAACGGCATTACTTGCAAACGAGTATACAAAGTCCGCATAAAGCTCATCAGGGTAGCATCACTCTAAATTTGATCAATTCGAAGTGTACTACCGACCATCGGAATCATACTTCAAAGAAGAAGAGTTTTGCATGCCGTCATCATAAGCCCAGCAGAAACATTTTCATTTATTTGTCAAACGACAAATTGACCAATCCGAGAAAATTGACTTCTGATCAATCAACTGTTGATTCCTGGGCACAAAAAATAACGATGGAAATCTATGATTATTGGAGAGCAGAATTCCCTGAATTGAGGGACGGAATCAAGACCTTCTTCACCCCTGTGAGAAGGTTTCCTCCCCTGATGATACTCTCTCTCAATCCGGGTGGCAGTGAAGTGGATTACGAAAGTAGTGGAGATAAGGAAAGATTTGAGCGACGGGAATCTTTTATTCCAGTTTCAAACGAGTATGTCAGTTCTAATTATCCCATGGCCAGAAAGATAAGGCGCTTCTTTCATAACCATATTCAAATGTTGAGCGAGTCCGTCGCAATTCCAGTCATATTTTTTCGAAGCAAGGATTATTCATATCTGAGATCCCAATTGAGCGTCCCCCGGATTAATCAACTGGAGGGATTTTGCCTCGACAAAACAAAAGAAATTTTGGATTATTTGGTACCCAATAGATTTCTCATGATAGGATTTGATACCTTAACGAAACTAAAAGATCGCTTCGGAGACTTTTCGAATGAAGTCGACTTACCTGGGCGTGAAACCAGGATAGGAATATCGACAACGTGGAGAGGGACTAGTGTTTTTGCAATTAGACATCTGACTGGAAGCAGAATCAGCAATGCGGATTTGGAAGTTGCGCAACGAATGTTTTTCGGGTCGCAATAGTTTAGATCAATTAGAGCATATAGCGTCTGATCCAGAGAATTTGAGTCTACCAAACTCTTCAAAAAACAAGAGTTCTCTGTGGCGGAGCTAGCATGTTATTCCGTTATTCCTGACGTCAAACCTAATTCAAGGTCAATAACAGAATAACAACTTTAACATAAGAAGAGCTCAAAGTTGGAATCTAAACTCATCAGAATGGCATCAGCATAAAACGCCCTCTGAAGAATTGAACGCAGGTGCGCGTGAAATTCGTTCTTTTGGTCGTATCCCATCATTAGTGAACGTCAAAGATTATCACATGCTAACCGAACGGATGTATCATTATGGACTCGATCGAAAATACTTACAGGGAAGTTGCCAAATTTGTCTCATTAGCTCTCTCCGTTAACCCCAACACCAAAACTGAAGGTTATTTGGAAGAAGCTTGGAAACTAATTGAAACGCTTCCCGATAAAGACAAGCGCGGTTTTCGATACACCTACCCTGAGATCTATGACGCGATAACTATTGGCATAAAGCCAACGTTCGTTGAAGCGATCAAGGATGAGCTTTCAGAGTTGGTGCTTACCACAAGGGAAGACATTGAATCAATAGAAAAAGACGTAGAAGAAATTGAAGAAAAGTACTAGATCATGAACTGTCTTCAGAGACATATACGTTACCGGACTAAAGAATCCGCGAGGCGGAAGCAGCTGGAGAATTCGCACTTTCCGAAGCTTTGCGTAAGATCATCGCGCAGGAACAGGATCACGAAATAGATCTTAAAGATGTTCTTGGCCTACGATAAAGAAATCGCAGAATCTCGACGGATAATGAATCTCCCTTTTTCCCATAAAGGGTAGATCATAATATCTAGTTCCTAGAGAATACGGTCTACAGATCGTATTTCAATTTCCCTATTTTCTTTTTCACGTCCCCTTTTTCTTGCTCCAGCTTTCCTTCCACTACTTCAGTTGGACTGCCGGTTATTCTACCCTCCGCTTCTCGGAATTTTCCTTTGATCTTGTCCTTTTCTCCTTCAATGATGTCTTTTGACAATTCGATACACTCTTTGGACAGCATCAGGGGTGTATGAATCCAAATCGTTCATTTATTCCCTGAGAGGTGAAGAAAACAGTCCTTATTCTCATCTCGATTGACAGTTTTGCTATTATTACAAGATTAGATGACTTAAAGTTGTGAAATACCGAAGCAGGGCTGAAATGATTGACACGATGCTCCGCTCGATAAGATTTGGAGCAACAAGGACTCGAATCATGAATGGAGCATCTCTTTCTTTTGCGCAATTGAAAGAATATTTGAAATTCCTCAAAGTGAATTGATAAAATTCTAAGAAGAGTTACAACTGTATTTGATCACCCAAAGTGGGTTCCGATTCATGAAAGCTTACGGTGAGATTAGCGAACTTATTTCGGACGCTCATCAAGATTCCATACTTCAAGGAATCGATATAACTCTAATTCTTTCTTCCGATAAGGTCCGGACTTTCAACTTCTAAGAATCGCGACACTGACTCAAATTACAATGTGATTCGGAGGACTATTCCTCCCTATGTTCTCTACACTACAGTCCAGACTACGTCTCTCAATCCTTTCATAGTTTTTATCTCCTCGATGAGATTGAGCAGCTCTAGCGCGCGCGCTCCTGGTTTTGGTGCAACGTCGCGACGCAGCGGAGGCAAGACATCAGTTCAGCCATGCATTGCTCCTAGGCCTGGATTTCATTATCGGTGCTGACATGCTGAAACTTGCAATAGCACCAGATCTCTCGGCGGCAGCTCTAGCTGCGGGAGTAACAGCGGTTCGAATCGCCCTAACGTTGACACTACTTCGTGAACAACGCCCAGCAGTGGCCCCTTCTCAGTACTCGAAGTAGATTTATCAGCCAGCCGAATGGAGACTTAACGATCTGTGTAAGTCAACTGAAGTACCTCGTCGTCGTTCCGCTGTGATTTTTACAATCTTAAAGCTCTGGTCGTTGCACAAAGGAATTGAGGTCAGGTCGGAATCTTCACCCAGATGCTCGAGCCTTCTACCTTTACTTCGAAGGTAGGTTCAGGTGTTTGTGCAGGACCACCAAGCACAGCTCCCGTGTTGACATCGAACTTCGATCCATGCCAAGGACACTGAATGACATTACCAGTAAGCTTCCCTCTTCCTAAAGGCCCACCAACATGTGTGCATTTGTTGGGCAACGCGTAAAATGATCCCTCGACATTCGCTACGAATAATT
>DATNHH010000288.1:0-3210 GCA_035605055.1 Nitrososphaerales archaeon | reverse complement strand
CGATCTTTCTTTGTAGTTTTTTTCCAGACCTTGTAATGCTCGTGACAAAGGTACACTCTACGATCGCCCGAAACGCTCAGCCCGCTACCGCCCATCTGATCTCTGCTAATGGATCTCTCAGCAGGATTCTTACAGCCAGTTACTGAGCAACTAACACCTTTTCCGATTTTGCCCAAATTTATCTTTCTAGCTCCTGTCGAATTCTCTAAATTGCTAGGCAAATTCAAAGCTGAGCGCTCACTCTATAAAAGCATACCAACGTTGGGCGTATGACAAGTATTTTTGGGGTCGATGAAACAACGGTATTGAATAAGATCAGGACCCAAGTCGAGCCGATTGTAAATTCAATTGGAAGATCTCTGGGGCGCACGGGTCTTTCACCCACTTTCTGGACTTTTCTCGGATTTCTTTTTTCTGTGCTTGCTGGAATTTTGTACGCCTTAAGACCTGAACAACCATTTCTAGCAGCTTTCTCCCTCGTCATTTCTGGACTTTTCGATATTCTTGATGGTGCTGTGGCACGTGTGAATCGCCTTGTTTCAAAATCTGGATCATTCAACGACTCAACTCTGGACAGACTCGCAGAAGTTGCGGTCTACTCTGGAATAATCTATGCCGGCTATACGTCTTCTTTGTTCGTTCTACTGGCGCTCAGCTTTTCTCTACTCGTTAGCTACACCAGGGCAAAGGGAGATTCTCTAGGAGTCTCTCTCTCGGGAATAGGCATAGGAGAAAGAGCGGAAAGGTTGCTTGTCCTCATCGTTTTTTCGATTGCCGGTTTTGTATGGATTGGAGTCATCGTAGTTCTAATAATCGCAATTGTCACGTTCCTGCAACGCTATGTCGCTATACTAAAGAAACTCAGATAACATCAATCTCCTACAAACAGTGAATTTGAAACCCGTTAAGAAAAATCTCGAGAAAGTCTAGTCGACTTTCTCCGTGCTTGAATCTACTAGTATGTTTGTCTTCTTTCGTCTTTAGCCCTTACTTTGACCATACCGTAGTGGACGGCACAAGAGACGCAATAATACTTAATCGTTACAGGGGACGCGATGTACGCACCAGCTTGCCTCAACTCTCTTGCAAGCATTGGTTCGACGAGGCTAACGCGTGAAGTCATCTTCTTCGCCTTGTCAATTGGTGTTTGTCTACCGCAATTGCTGCATTGAACAGTTCCGGAGCTTCCCTTACCGCCTTTGGATCTCCCCCTGCTCTTCCTCTTCTGGGTCATAATAGTCTGCACTTGCAATTGCTTGGCTTTAAACTTTGGAGTTCGTCAATGAATTTCAGAAGAGATCTCGAGGGTAAGCAAAGGACCATTGGAAAGGATTAGGCACTGCGTCGAATTAGTCGAAACGGGATATCAAGACGACTGCTCCGACAAAGATCATCAGTGCAGCCATGAAATAGAAGATTGGCACCAGCTGAGGAATAAGCGTCGTCTGGTAAATATCGTAGGCGAAAACTCCGCCGAGCATAATGCAAATCAACGCTATTACACGCAAGAGTGCGCTTATGCGCTGTTGAGATGTGCTAAGTGCCTTTGACAAGAGTTCAGAACTTCCGGATGCCTAGTTAATTCTTGTTTCCTGGATTCAACCGTAATAACATTTTCTTAATTATGTGAATGACATCTCTCAGTCACCTCGTTGCTTTCGAACATAAAACGTAAGCACCCATCTTAAAGCGAGCAGTTGCACCCTAGTCAAATGGCGTTCCATGTACTTGCCTCTTGGACGTGACGAGAATGATATGAATTCTCCGTTTCGAGTCTTCACGCAACAATATTTCATCCTCATTGCTCCCTTATGCTATTGTTTCACGTCATTGATTTATTATGCCATTTTCCCACACTGGTTGTTCAAGGGGCGCAATTGTGCCTCCGAATTGCTAGTTACAGATTCTTCGACGAAATTTCTAAACGATTCTAACATGTTGGTATTGTTGGCATAGCCACAATTAGATAGTTTCTTACCGAAACTTTACGGAAATTCCTTCCACGCTAGTCGCACGATTGAGGCGAGCTCCACGATCGCAAGACACATTTATCGAAACTTTAGAGCGACTTTGCTTCTTCCATCTTTTCTTTCAGGTAATTGTCCACGATGAACGTAAGACCGTACTTCGAGAAAGCTTCAAGCTCGCTCTTACGCTTGATCTTGAGGAAAATGTCGAGCTCTCTTTGCCACACTCCACCGTGATACCTCGGATCTTTCTTCAATTCCTGAGCTCGCTTTACATCAGCTTCGGTCATCTTGTCAGTTGGAAGTTTGTACTTTACGATGTCACTTGCCCAGACTCCGATCCATTTGGCAGTGGGAACCGTCAGATCTCGAAGATGTGCAGCATTCGCACTTCCACTGATTATCACCATCGCGATATGCTCTCCGTAAACATCTCCGTCGGTCATTACGTAAACTGGGAGATTCAGCTCCTTGTTGAGCCTCTTCAGCATGTATCGAGTTGACCTTGGTGCCTGACCAGACGTGTCAATCAGGATCGCCTTGTATTTTTTCTCGACCTGCTCCTCTACGAATCTGGTGAAAATTCCTCCCTTCTCGACGGCGATAATCATCTCGGCGGAAGTGTCAACAAACTCTGCCGTGCTGAGGGAGGGGCCGATCAAATATCCGTCCGGATGTGAGGATAGATTTAGGCGCCGACCCTCAAATCGAGGAACTGTGTATTCAATCGTCAAGTCTCCGAAAATCGCGCTACGCTCCTCCGGGTAGATCTTGAACTCCTCCCTGGCCCGCGAAAGCACTGTTTCAAGGTCAGTAATTATCTCGTCTGACTCTGCCTGGTCAACAAACTCCATGGCATCGGCCTGGGAGGAATAGTACGCATCCCTGAGAGTACTAGTCTTTCCTTGCTCAACCAACCTGTCAGCGAAGTATGCAAGCCAAAGCATCTGCGTAAATGGTCGAATATGTTTGATGTTACCGGCAGATCGCTTGACATTAACTTTGTCGAGGATGTACTGTTTCAGCTTAGGATCGTAGACGATGTTGCTAACGGACCTGCTCGGGAAAAGGAACTCTGGAAACTTCGACTGATCAAGATCCAAGTACGTTTTCGTCCCCAGATCCTTGAGCTCCTTGAGAAGCTGTTCCCTACGAGCTGCCGCTAAATTCTTCGAGGCTTTGCTGGTCATTTTCACCCTTTACCTTCTTTTTCAATCGTGATTCTCGATCCTTCGCAATAGTG
>DATNHH010000287.1:0-7102 GCA_035605055.1 Nitrososphaerales archaeon | reverse complement strand
CAACAAACTCTAGGAACTTCGGAGTAGTAGACATTGCTTCTATGGTTGTCAGGTGAAGTTCAAAAATGCCTCTAGCAAGAGAGGTAAATACGAGCGGCTCTTCGCAATCGTAGACATTGGCGAAAGCCTGTAAAAGCTGTCCGTTCACGTGCAGAGTTTTGCTCAGAAAACCTAGCTTGTTGATGTTCTCGATGCTACGATTCTTTTCCGTAAACATTTCTCGAAATTGGCTATTCAAGTCGTTCTCCAGTTTGCGTATGCGACTTTCTATCTCCAGGAGCTTTTGCTTTCCTTCTTCTCCGACGGGCACCGTAAATCCCAAGTCACCCACGCTGGTTTGCTTGGACCTAAAGCCACGATATTTCCGTTTAGTATCCTCATTTGCCGCTATGTGCGCGCAATACCAAAGAAGTCCCTAGCCAAATCAATACACTGGCAGTGAGAATTCCGAGGCTTAGC
The DNA here is from genome assembly GCA_035605055.1 of Nitrososphaerales archaeon. Lineage (GTDB taxonomy): Archaea > Thermoproteota > Nitrososphaeria > Nitrososphaerales > CADDZS01 > DATLTL01. The sequence goes on along the minus strand of DATNHH010000287.1, from coordinate 6,643 downwards.
CAAGTGATCTCATGAAATATGAGCATCCAAGAGAGAAACAGCAACGCGCCCGTACCGAGTACATCTTTGGCCTGTAAGCGCAGTATTTTCGACTCGAAGGAATTCATGACTGCTGTTCCTACGAACGTTGACGGTATAACGAGGTCTACATATTGAAAGAAGAAAAAGCGAGTTGCCGACTGGTCTACTACACCTGCACCAAGAAAACTCGAGATTATGACTAACCCACCGACAAAAATCGCAAGATGGCAAGTCCTTCGGACCGATGAGATGGCTGATTCCGTTTCGAATAGGAACTTACGTCCTTGGTTAAATCTTACCGCGTAAACTACTGCTGGGCCCATTATTCCCGCGAATAACCACATAAACACAGTAAACCAGTAACTGTTTAGAAAGACGCGATAACTCAATTGAAAAATGCCAAGCGCGGGAACAATTGAGGCTGCCAGCGCGGGCAGGAATGCAATGTCCAGGACGAGAGAGTTCAGTAGGGATGAAACTAGTAATTGGGCCGCGATACCTTTAGATGAATAATCATGAGGAAGAAAAGCAGCGCGACAAAATCGGTCGAAGCCTCTTTTTGCCATTAGTACGGCCGGTAGAATTTTTGAGAGACCGATAGGAATTAGGAATAGAACGAAAGCCGCTCCCCAAATGAAAGCAATGTACGCCCATGCCCAATCTAAAGACAGGCCAAGCAGACCGAGCTTTCCCCAAGATGAAGCTAAAAACGCTAACTCATCAACAACTAGGCCGGCAACGAGGAGAACTATGATCACATACAGGCGCTTGTTTCTTGTTGGTTGACCAGAAGATCTAGTCCTATCCGTCATATTGCACACGTTTTATTCTCAAGTATTTTGTTGCCCGTAAGCTTCTGCGAGAGTCTTGAGAATCTCATCGAGGTCATTTGCATTCTCCAGAGTTACCTGAAAACAGGGGCCATTATAGAAATTTTCACGACCTTCCGAAAATTGCAGGAGTCTATGTTTTTTGATGATGGTGCGTCCCCTTTCATATGGTAGCATTACAACGACATGCATCTTTTTTCTTCTGAACTTCAGGAAGGCAAAATTTCGATTCTTTCTCAGAGAAATGTAATACTTCTAAGGATTGACCTCGATAGCCGGATCGAGACTAAGCATAGCATTTTTGATCGAATCATAGGCGGTGAGGACATCTTTCTCAACTCCTTCCGTTTGAAACGATTCAGTATATTTTCTATCTTCTCGTTCGGTCGTCTCTCTAATGCCTATATCTTCAATATTTTCGAAATCTGGGGTGAGAGTGAAAATGGCTTTCTCACCCGAACTGAATTTTTTCAGTATTTCAACAGTGACCATCTTATCCCAGGTGTCCGTGTATGTCTTGAGAACTTCAGGAAGCTCTGGTTTCTCTTCGTCTATGATCAAGAGAACGTTTTGGCTGCTTTCGATTATGTCCTTCAGCGCTTTGTAAATCTCTTTCTTGCCAAGCTGTGATCTGAACTGCTCTTCGAGCTCACGAGTGGAGTCTATGTGGTTATGCAACTTTTCGATTAGAGTATTCCTGCTCGAGGCGTTTTTGAAGAACGCGAAGAATTTGGTTATTTGTGGAAAGATATGGCTGTAAAAATCATGCTTGCTAAGTTCTACTTCTACCAGATAGAACTCTGGATTTTCAGGATCCTTGAAATCAAATAGAAAACCGTCAGGAACAGAGGCCCCAAGACTCTTGGCGTCAATCTTGTTCTTCAAGTCGAAATATATTGTCCGCTCTCCGAAGAAAGTCTTTGAATTTCCTACGATCATCTTCTCGAAATCTTCTTCGGATTTGAAATGTGTCTCAGCGAACCGGATTCCGTCGGTATAGACTGCTGTATTCAAGGAAGGATAACACTGCGGGATTTACGCCGTCAGTTCAATGAGAGTCTTGTGGTGCGCCTCAAAAAATTAGAGTTCAAATTCCGAGGCTGTTTCAATTCAGAGTGGGTCGAATTGGTGTCTCCTTCAATATCCAGGATTTCATATGTGCAGACTTTGGACCAATACCTTTCCCTTGAGCATGCTCAATTCTGCAATCAAATAGCTCTTCAAACCCATTAATTATCGGCATAAGGAGCTTACCAACGTTCACGTACACCTCGGAAACATGCTCAGAACGGCTAATCTTTCTCATGAATTGGAGGGCTTTGCGATTCAACCTTTCGACATCATTAGCCTCCAACCTTGGGTTATTCCAATCTTCCCGTTGTCCTGGAACAGATGTAAGAGGATCACAGGCACGGATCATACCCAGAGAGGGAGATACAATCAAAACATCTTTACTGTCAACATATCCCTGGCGGACGTATTTTCGAATTAGGATTATGAAAGTCCCATTGTACCTATTCAATGCCGGTGCGCTCTCAGGCTGGCTTTCATCGATCCGTGTTGATGACGAGACGATGAGTAATCGGCGGTGCACGAGATCCACTTTGCTAAGGTTTGGAGTTTTTCCCACTCATAAGGAGATAATGTCCGTGTAGTGAATTTACTTCATCTTCGTTTAGCCCATAGAGCATAGCAATCGTAGCTTCCAGTTTCTCTCTTACCTTCTCGTCGGTTCCGTCAGAGGCGAGTTTTTTGGCGAATTTTACAACGTCATTGTCTCGCTTGCTATTTTTGAAGCTCGGCACGGGGAGAATAGCCACTGACCACATTCTGAACCCTCTGAATGGAGCACCCCCTTTAGGTCTAGCAAAATTGTAGCTGAATGACGTCGCAATCTTCGAATTCAAAACTCCGCATAAGTATTGTGCTTCAGCTTCGTTCTCAACGTTCACGAATTGAACAGTCGAATCAGTCAAGGTATTCTTGGTGCCAACTAGTGGGTCATCAATCTTTGGAGGAATTACACATGCCTTCAGTTTAACGGCTATGTCCGCCCAAGCAACTTTCCAGCGACCTACTTTATCTACCGAGATTTCCGGCACCACGTAATAGGAGGACGTTGATTTTTTGGAGAGAAGAGATCGCTCACTCAATTGTCGCTTGTGCTTTTCAAAGTAGCTTAGCGCGTCGGGGAACGTTCGTTTCATCTCTATCGGGCCAATGCATGACCATGTGGGGGGCCTATGTGGAATAACGGCGTGTTTCGCCTTGAAATGCCACTCATCAAAGTCTTTTCCTTGGATCAGAGGATAGACTAACTCTGATTCCACCCTAACTTTGTCGCCCTTATGATTTACACCAACGACATATCCAGGCTCTCCTTTGGCTGCCTCCTTGAAGAAGTAAATATCATCGCCTCCCCGCGTGTTTATTCCTTGAGAAAGTTTGCGTGTGTCTCCTAGTCTAGGCTGTTCTTGCATTTTTCGGTAGATCTTAACAATAGTTCCGGGGGCAGTAAACCAAGGTGACTTTCTATTGCTGGCGTCTAGAGATAACTCATCGATTCCAACATTCCATTTTTCGATCTGGAATTCGACAGTCGATTCGATATTTTTCATTGGTTCAACTTCCGCGGAGTGTAGAACGTGTATTCAATTTTTTCCGGAACATGTTTTTCATTCTTTATGATCGGAACAAAGGCCCAGCAAGTTGCTCGTTCGTGAACCTTTGTGTAAAGCGTAAAGTCAAGTATTTTCTCGAGCCTATATTCCAGCATCTTTTTGCGAAATCCACCGGCGTTCAGCAGCTTGAGTAATGAGCTTGTCATCAGAAATGCCACGTATCCTCCGTTTTCTGCATATCGCTCCAAGGCCAAAGCTACGAATGGCAAGCAGGCAACAAATCCTTTTCCGCTGCTCCAAAAAAAGTGAGACGCGCTCTTGAAATGTGGATCATAGATTTCTAGAAAACCGGATTGCTTCACAATCTGGAGAAGGCGTGTACTATACTGCTTTGTCATTCGTTCTGGAATAACCCAAGGTGGATTACCTACCACAAATTGAAACTTTCCCGCAAGAAGCGGAGCAAAAAAATTCTCGATGAGGCCGCACCAAATGCTATTTAATTCATCTCTATCGAGCTGCTGGATCTTCTGATGAAGCACTGTCAATGTCTGTTTATACTTGAGCGTAATGTCCTCTCCGAGCTCACGTTTAACATGTTCAAGGAAGCTTGCTGTTTCTTGCTTTGAACTCTGTTCGAGCAGCCTCAACAGTTTTGTCGGATCTTCTACACTTGGGATTCTAAATTCGCCTATTGGATTTGCGACGTCAATTGAAAACACCATCCCTCCCACTGTGATGTCTTCTGAGAACTTAGGAAACACGATACTATCGCACAAGAAGACCGGTATACTGACACCTCGTTTGGTTTGCTCCAGAAGATCTTCGATTGCGAGAAGGTAGTTCAGTCTAGCGGTCATAACGGCGATTGGGTTCACATCGAACCCGTAAATTGAATCAAGCACTCTAGTTAGAATTTTATTTGGATCTTCATGTGAGTGTCGTCGCTTCATCCTGTCAATTGCCAATACAAGAAAGGTGCCCGAGCCACACGATGGGTCAAGGACGCGGCCCTCTCCTACGTATCCAACTTCATCGAGTATTATGTTGGCAACTTGGTCCCGCGTATAATACTCGCCTAGTGACCGTCGTATCTTGGTAGGGATAAGACGTTGGTATACTCTTTTCAGTACGTCGCTTCTCACTCCTCGAACGTCATATTGAGCTACCCTGTTCGCGAGACTCGACAAGCTGTTCTCTAGTTCTTCGGTATATTCGTGTTCAAACCAAGCAAAAACATCCCCCTCGACGACATTCAGCGCAAGCTCCGAAAATCTCGATTCGGCAGATTTGAGTCCTCTCATCGGATCTTCACGAATCTGCGACAATAGCGACACGACGCCAAAGAGTCGCAACTGGTCAGCTATTTGCAGTGCAAAGAACTTCAGAATCAACGAATAGTACGTCTGAATTATGAATAGGAATCGTCTGACTCCATCTCCGGAGCTAATATCGTGCTTATTCAAGCCATAGGACTGCAGGACCTCGCCAATGTCACCTGAAGCTAGCTTACCAGCAGATAGCGAGAATAGAATTTCCCATTGTTTGAAGAGCACTTCGACCATTCGGTGTTTGCTAGCTTCCATCGTTCGAAGAAGATTTGGGACAAGCCTCTTACAGAGTTCGCTCCCAGGCCCAAACTCCTCGAGAAGATTTTCAGGGGAGAGTTCACGTTTTTCGATGCCGACAATCGTTCTTTCTAGAATAAGCGCGCTCTTTTCGAATTGATAATATGATTTAGTTGGATTTATGGGCCGCTCATACTCGTCGACAGTTACAAAATCACCGCTTTGATGGTCATATTTCAGAAGAGCTAGCGATATGCCGTCTGTTGCTATTCCGAGAAGAGAATCGGATTGAAATCCCTTTGAGGCGTATTCTAAAAGATGATTTCTGAGTTCGCCTAGCGTCTTTTTTCTTTCTCTCTCGATATCCAATCTATGAGGAAGTTCAAATTCAAATACCACAAATCCGATGCGCGCGTCGCCTCTTCCTGAAACAATCCTTTCTTCCATTCGAATTTGCGGCTTTAACCCACGTGTAGTTAGGTGCTCTTCGAATAAGGTGAGGAATTTATGTGAAAACTCATCCTCAGTCCTGGCCCTCCCAGCTTCCGCTTTCACTTGGAGAATGAAATCTTCGATCGACAAATCATCGATCACTTACTAGATAGCGGATGACCGATACCAACCGACAATGTCCTTTCCTTCGCGCACAACGTATGTGTACATTCAACTCGTATCTGATTGCATTATTGAAAGAGCTTGTGTACGCAGACGAAGCAATCCAAGTAGCCATAGTGTTATTTCTTTTCGACAAAAATCCGCGTTCGCTTATGTCTTGATCAATAAATGTCAGCGTAGTCACCGGCAGGCACAATTGAGACCGAAGGCGGTTCCTCCTTTGGCTCCGTAAGACTGCTGAGATCCGGCAAAATTCGAATTTCTGCTCTATTCTTGTAAGCTGATAAGATAATTCCCAAATCTGATGCGGTAATCCGTTCAATTCGAGTGTGGGGGAGATTGCGGATTCTGGCCAGAATCTCGTTGAACTTGTTGTGAGTATGGTAAGTCTCGAGATCGGTGACAATGATAAGTTTCTCACGCGCTCGACTGAGGGCGACGTTCAGACGATTTGATTCGAGTGTAAAGCCGATTTCGTGATGTGGGTTTGCGCGCACCATGTCGAGTATGATTATGTCCCTTTCTTGTCCTTGATAACTATCAACGGTTCCAACTATGTTTCCTTTGGCAATCGCTTTGGTTAGAAGCCGTTGCTGCTCTTTATAGGGAGTGATTGCCGCGATCTTGTCATCAGTGATTCCTGATGATTTGAAGGCTTGATAGAGTAGTAGATCCACTTCTCGGTTGGCCTGATTGAAGATGCTGGTTCCCCTGTATTCTTCGACACCTTCTACGTCGATGACTCCAATTACGACTTCAGGATCGAGGATTCTGTTAAGCTGAGGAAGGTGAATTGGTTTCACGATGCTTAGACGTTGTCTGGTTTGAACCTGCTGTGCCGATTCGAGTCGATTGCCATAGAATGTGTTGTCAATTAGATCGCAAATCTCCTGTCGCATTCGATACTGTACTCTTAGATCTCGAATGAGTTCTGCTTGGAGATTATTCCTTTCAATAGTCGCTTGAGCAACTTCGAGAAGACTACTAA
>DATNHH010000286.1:0-3314 GCA_035605055.1 Nitrososphaerales archaeon | reverse complement strand
CGCTGGGACGAGAGTACAAAAACCCGCCGATCCACGCGGGAGGATTGAGGTACCACGGAATGGCCCCAATCATCTCTTACCTGATAAACAAGGGCTTCATGCGCTCTGTGGCGTACGGGCAGAACGAGGTCTTCGAGGCAGGTACAATCTTTGCCAGGACCGAAGGAATAATTCCGGCTCCAGAATCGGCTCACGAGATCAAGTTCGTAATCGATGAGGCACTGAGGTGCAAACAGAGCGGCGAAAAAAAGACCATAGTCTTCAACAACTCGGGGCACGCGATGCTCGATCTCTCAGCATACCAGGCATTCCACGACAGGAAACTGGAAGACTGGGAACCCACGAAGATCGAGTACCCTGCGTTTGTAAAGTGATCCGAGGAAAAACTAGGAAACTATCCAGCTATCTTTAGAGCCGAGTTTGTCATCCGGATAGACTCGCTCCCGCCTTTAGTTTTCATCACGGCTCTGATCGCATCGATATTCTCCGGAGTGACTATCGCTTCCTGGTGAACAGCCATGAATAGGTAGACCTCCTTCCCAATGACCTTGATCGAGTCCCTCCAGATAACCGCCTCGTAGAGATCGTTACGGGGTCGGCCCATCTCTCTCGCGAGATCCATCACATTCCCCGTCGACTTTATGCCGTCTCTCTTGCTCTCGACGAACATTATCCGAGGAGTCTTCGACAACTTGTCGATTACATCGTTGGTCGAATAATCTCCTTTTACGGAAACGATCAGCGAATGGAGGTGCATGTGCGTCGTGGGAATCTTCATCGCCATGGAAATCACTGGGAATCCGGGCAGGACCGTGTTAACATCGGGCCCATGGTGTGAGGGAATGCTCACGGGGTCGAGTACGACCGAATCTATCGGCCCCTTGCTGCTTTCGTCAGGGTCGGCAGCTCTTCTCGCAATCACTACATTTGCCTTTGTAATTCCGAACCCTTCATCAATAGAATGGAGAACTCGGCAGAGGGCAGTTGTATTGCAGGACACCACTCTTACGTACCTTTTGCCTATAGCCTCGTCAAAATTGCACTGAGCGACGAAGGAAGTCCCAGCAATTTCGTGCTCCTCGCCGCCCTGGAAGATAGCTTTCTTCCCAAGAGATTCATACATCAGCTTGTTCTGGCTTCCAACATCTTCGGGAGTCGCGTCGACAACAATATCGGCTTCAGAAACAAGATCTCTTGACAGCCCGGCACAGCCGATTCCAGCTTCTTGGAAGGCTTTCCGACCTTTTTCATCGGCTGCAAAAACGCGGTACCCTTTTTCGATTGCTGACCTCGCTTTGTAATCCGGCTTTACTTTCGCAACGCCAACCAATTTCATATCAGGTTGCAATGTAACCGCGTCGGCTACTCTTCGGCCGATCACGTTGTATCCATTTACCGCGACACGGATCAATTACCTGATTTCATCTTCTTCTCGTACGCTTCGAGGGCTTCGATCAGCGGGAGTTTCTTACCTCCAAGAAAGAGGACGAGAGCTCCGCCAGCAGTACTAACAAGATCAATCCACTCCTTGATTCCGAATCTCTGCAAAGCAGCGCTAAGATGCCCGCCGCTGACAATCGTGGTACCGAATGACGAAGCCATCGCGCGGAGCAAGGACTCTGTCCCCAGACCGAACCTCTGATCTTCAAAAAGACCGGGAGGGCCGCTCATGAAAATAGTCCCGCTGCTCCTGATGATACGCGAATAGTGGTCGATAGTTTTCGAACCAATATCGTAGACTTTATCACCCGGCCGCAATTCCTCCACGGGAATCTCGACCCGCTCCTCGGAGCGGTTAACAGCTACGTCTGTTGGCAGCTGGAACGTATCCGGATAATCAGCCATCAAGAAAGTAGCACGCTCTACCATCGTTTGTTCCTTATCGATGCCGATATCGTATTCGATTTTCCTAGCACCCTTCAGAAATACGTTAGCAATCAATCCACAAAGTAGTACCTTGTCCGCTCGCTTGTTTGCAATCAAAGTGTCGATGGCTTCAAGACGATCCGAAACCTTTGCTCCTCCGAGGACAGTAGTAAACGGAGCTTTTTCAACAGTCATTATCCTGTTCAGGGCCTTAAGCTCCTTGCTGACCAGCCTCCCGGCGCACGTGGGTAACAAGTACGAAAAACCAACGATTGAAGGATGCGCCCTGTGTGCGGTAGGAAACGCGTCAAGAACGCAAGCATCGAAGTGCTTGACGAGTCTCTGAACGAGTATTGTTCTGGAAGCGGCTTCAGGAGTAAACTCCATATTCTCCTCCGCCGTGAATCTCAGGTTGTCGAGCAGTAAGACCTCCCCGTTTTTCAGGGCGTCAATTTCCTTTATCGCGGTGGGCCCGAAAATATCGTCTGCGAACTGAATTTTCCTCCCGAGGATCTTGGTCAGGGCATCAGCATGCTGCTCCATCCCAATGTAATCGTCTCTTCCGACTCTCCCCTGATGGGAGCCGACAACAACCCGACACTTGTTTAGATCTCGGATGGAGACCGAAGCTTCCTGAATCCGATTCAACTCCATCAGTTTGGAGGTGGACGGTTCAAGTGGAGTATTCATGTCCACTCGAAGAAAAACAACCTTACCTTCAAGAGGAAGATCCTCAATTGTCAGCATGATTGCTGAGAGAAATTTTCCTCGACGCACCTATAACAATTGCGAAAAAAATCCAGTATAGCGGAACTAGAATAATTTAGGCATAGATCATCTAGTAATTTTCCTCGATGAAATCCAGCCAGCTCTTGTACACCAGTTCAGATTCCTCTAGATTCCGTTCCCTAAAACCGGAAGAATTTTCGATTTCCACTTTTTGGAAATCGACCTTCCCTCCCATTAATTTCCCAGTCATTGTTACACGGGGAGGCGAGGAATCACCTTTCTCAAGAACTTCGGGAAATACAGGGACGAAGCTTAACGCAATCGTGTCACCGTCGATGAATATTTCGTAACCCCCCTGGTTCTTCGCGTATCTCTCCAGTTTCTCCAGTGTTACTCTGAGCTTTGACAATATGGTTGATTTCTCCAAGAATAACTAGTTCGATATCGCCCTCGATATTAACGCGAACATAAACAAAATGCAACTGTCTGATATCAATTGAAACTAATCATACTTCTTACTAAGCGGAAATTTACACCCTTTGTTAACTTACTTCTCATTTCTCTCAACTCCGTATGCAGCACTTCTTGAATCTTGAAAAGTGCACTTGTGGAGCCTACAGATACCTTGCAGTAAGGGAGCATAAGAAGAGTTACGAAATCTATCTTATCCACCATTTGCACTTTGCGACCGGACAGGATACAAGAAAGTACTCCAAACT
>DATNHH010000285.1:0-12084 GCA_035605055.1 Nitrososphaerales archaeon | reverse complement strand
GTTTCGAGAATGTTTTTCTCGGAGACTTTACTCTTGCAATACCGCCCTAATCTATTGAGCGAGAGCTGAATAACCGGCATCGTGCTAACTTTTTCCGATCCTAAGCTTTCTTAACCAGCCAATGTTTGCGCCGAAAAGCTGGCGGATGTCTTCAGCGCCGTATCTAAGCATCACCAGGCGATCGAGACTCAGACCCCAGGCTAGCACCGGATTTTTCACACCCAAGGGCAGTGTAACCTCAGGTCTGAAGACGCCCATTCCTCCAAGTTCCATCCACTTTCCGCTTTCTTTTCGAAACACCATAGTCTGAAGAGAAGGTTCAGTATACGGAAAAAAGGTCGGCCAAAATTTGATCTCACTAAACCCAAGTTTCGAGTAAAATTTCGTCATAATGTAGATCAGGTTTCGGAGGTTGAGCTTCTCTCCAACCATCACCCCTTCGATCTGGTAGAATTCCGGATTATGTTTGTAGTTTGATTTTTCATTGCGAAACACTCTACCAACGGAAAACACCCTCGCATCCTCCGGCTTGTTTTCTGCAAGGTAGGAAATTGTAACAGCGGTCGTGTGTGTTCTGAGGACAACTCGCGAAGCTTCATCAATACTCCACTCATATCGCCAGCCCCTCGATCCCGTGCTTCCTCCACGCTCGTGCGACTCTCTGATTGCCTTCAGTTCCTCGTTGTAATTTTGGAGCCTCGCCTTCAGGGTGGAAACGTAAAATGTATCCTGCATCTCCCTTGCAGGGTGTTGCTGAGGAATGAAAAGTGCGTCAAAATTCCAGAGAGCGCTCTGGGAGATGGGTCCTAAAATCTCTTCAAAACCTAGAGAGATGAAAGCTTCACGGACCTCGTTCATGAAAAGACGCATTGGATGTCTTCTCCCCGGATAAACCGAAGGTGCTGGGGAGGAGACGTCGATTGCCCTTAGAGGGCGATCTTTCCAAGATCCACTCAGCAATAATTCCGGCGTAATCCTGTCAATTTCGTTTGTTGAAACATCTTTCAAAACACTCCTTCCGCTATCTGTGATACTAACTTTGAGAGTCTTGTCGTGGGTCTCCCTCACAAATCCGTCTTGCCTCTTTCTTAGCGAAGAAATTGCTTCGAGTTCGTCCGTAGTCAAGTCGCTACTTGTTATACCGCCTTCCCCTCCAATCTTCTCAAGGACGTCCTCCTCCTTCTCTCGATCATCATGTTCTTTCCCGAGAAAGATCTTGTTATTCTCGACCCTAACCCAACCGTTTTTCTTCGCATTGCCGAGTGCGATTGCAAATTCGTTTCCCAGATGTTTAGAAGCAGTCGTGATCTCTTCCGAACCGCCTGATTTTTTCACAATCTCAACGAGACGCCTTTCAGGGAGTCCTCGCTTGAGCGCGAGCTTCCCTTCTTCACCAAGTGAGAATAACTGGACGTCGGATTCCTGAACCGAAATTAGTTGCTTTGATCTTAGCCACTCTATTCCGCGGCGCAACTGATCAATTGATAGCCCAGAAATGTTAGAAAGCTCTGAGATATCGGCCTGACCAACGGTGGAGAGCGCGATCAGTGTTTTTTTCTCTATTGGATGAAGTGGTGTGCTCAATGCCGCATCTCTGACCTCTTCTTCAAACCGCCACTTTCGTCTTCTACGATGAACTCGTCAAGATGTTCTTTAGCGGCTTCTCTTTTTGCTGCATGTTCGGCAACAAATTTTTTCGTCCTTGACGCAAGCATCAACTTGCAATCCCCACACAACAGTCGACCGCCGGTACAGTCATCGTAAATCCGTTTTAGCTCTATGTCCTCAGGTTCGAAGAGGAAGTAGTAGTAATTGTAGACAGGGCAAATATCCGCTTGACCGCCTAGTTTCCTCTGCTCTATCTGAGTCGCTCTCCCACCAGTAAACGACAACATAACCTTCTCTTGGACGGTCTTCTCACTGTCAGTTGTGAATATCGCAGTTTCAGGTTGACTTGCGCTCATCTTTCCGCCCTGTCCTAAACCGGGCATGAACTTTGAGTGCATCTGGGCAGGTTTGTAAAAGCCAAGTTTCGGAGCGACCTCTCTTGCTATTCCGCGCCAATACGGATCCTGATCTATTGCTGCAGGTATCAGGCATGGGATGTTGTAGCCTTTCAGTACCGAGGGAAGAAAACATGTTGCAGCCTGAATTGCCGGGAAGAAAATCATTCCAATGCCAGTACTGTTCTCAAAACCGAAAACCGCTTTTGCGGTGCTGAAGGTAGTGTGTTTTGCTACTTTGGCAGCAATTCCATACATCGTCTTCATGTATCCTGTGTCGGTGAAGACGAAAGTCTTCTTGGGATCAAAACCGATTGCGATCAAGTCAAGAGTGTTTTCCATGGCAAGATCGTATGTTTTGTCGAGGGAAAGCTTGTCTGAAGTGTAGTATTTTTCGTCATCAGTCATCTGGAAGTATAGCTCTGCCCCAAACTTATCCTGCAAGTACTTTGTAAAAATCCACGGAATCAGGTGTCCCAGGTGTACACCTCCAGACGGCCCGCGTCCAGTGTAAAGGAAAAACTTCTCTCCGTTTTCGTATCTCTTTAAAATGTCATCCAGATCCCTGTGCGAATAGAAGATCTTCCTTCTAAGAAAAGGGTGAATCTCGCCAGTTATTTTCCTGAACCTTTCCAAAATGTCTGAGGTAATTCGGGATGTGCCGAATTCATCGACTAGTTTGTCATAGTCAACCTGCCCTTGAACAGTCCAAGGAGTGACCACAAAATCATCGGAGTTCTTTGAATCCAGGTTCTCGTCGTCTTTGGAATTTTCATCGTCTTTCCGCACAGCACAACCCCCCTTCAATAGTTCATACTAAAATCGAGAAGATCAGAAGTTCAGGAAAAGTTCCATTTGAGAAAAGAGCACAAATTTTGCATCTCTCGAAGTTCATCGGCAGACTAAAGTCTCCGCCTAGAAAAACCTTCCCCGGATTCAACGGAAGCACTGTTTTCCTATTATGCTAAAAGTCAATATATTTGAAATGCTGATTCTTTACACTGGATCCTAAAACCAATTAGTCACTCCAAATAGGTGTGGAATTCAATCAATGTGTGGAATCGGCGGATGCGTTGGGAATCATGCAGACTCTCAACTGATCAAGAAAATGTCGGACCTGATCAAGCATCGTGGCCCAGATGACCACGGCGAATACCTCGACAAAGGAATCGGACTTTTCTCAGACCGCCTTAGCATCATCGATCTCGAAGGAGGACACCAGCCAATCTTCAATGAGGACGAAAATCTTGTAATAGTGTTCAACGGCGAAATCTACAACTTCCCAGAAATCAAAGTTGAACTGGAGGAAAAAGGTCACAACTTTAGGACAAGAGCCGATACAGAGGTAATTCTTCACGGCTTCGAGGAGTACGGACCTACGATTTTTTCCATGCTGAATGGAATGTTTGCGATCGCGCTCTGGGACACTAAGAAACGTAACTTGATCCTTGCGAGAGACAGAGTCGGGATAAAACCACTGTACTATACTAAGGCTTCAAACGGGGACATTGTCTTTTGCAGCGAGATCAAAGGAATACTTGCGCATCCAGAAGTCTCAGTACGAGTAAATGAAGAGGGGCTTTACAGTCTTATTTCTCTCTATTACATTCCTTTCGAGCAGACTCTTTTTTCCGGAATATTCAAACTACTACCTGGGCATTATTTCGACTCTGCAACTGGAATAAATAGATCGTACTGGTCGCCGCCTAAAGCTTCTCCGGGATTCTGCCCTGAAATCAGCGAGGTAAGGAATGCACTCGAGCAATCTGTCAAGAGGCAACTAATTTCCGATGTGGAGGTCGGTTCATTTCTTTCCGGTGGACTGGATACGTCAACAATAGTTGCTTTTGCAACCCGGTACTATCCGCACAGGCTGAAGACATTTTGCATGGGTTTTGGCCACGATGACGACGAACTTGATGATGCCAAAAAAGTAGCAGATCTTTTTGGTACCGAGCATTACGGATTTACAATTACGGACCGAGCGACGATCGAGCTTTATCCACAGATGATATGGCACTCTGAGCAGCCGAAACTCAACACGTATAGTTGGTTTGTGGACCAGTATGCAAGAAAATACGTGAAGGTGTGTCTAAGCGGTCTCGGTGGGGACGAACTGTTCTTCGGTTATCCTACATCTTCAAGGTATGTCGCTTTTCAGAGAGCACAGAAGCTTATGAAAGTCCCTGCTGCATCGGTTTTGTCCGCATTTACTACTGGGAAAAAGAAGAAGGTTCTGTCTAGTCTCAACGACCGGGCAAAGACTTACCTTACGACTGTCTCTCCTGTTTATGGCTCATTAGATGATCGGGTGTTCAAGAAACCAATTGTGAAATGCCGGGAAAAACTCCGTTCGAAAATGGATGAATCTTTTTTCAAATCCGACACTTCCTTTGTCGAACAGGCCGTTTACGCCGAGTTCGGTACCAAACTAGTGGATGATTTCCTCGCAATTGACGATGCCATGTGCATGGCTCATTCACTCGAGAACAGAGTGCCGCTGCTCGACAATCAACTGATTGATCTGATGCTTCCAGTCGAGTACAAGTACAACTATGAAAACGGAGTCGGCAAAGTCCTACTTCGCAAGGCAATGAAGGGCATCCTCCCGGAAGAATCATTTCGAAAACCGAAACAGGGATTCAGTCTTGACATTGTGAAATGGTGGTCTGGCGAACTGGGTGAGGAGATCAGAAACACGATTACAGATTCAGTTCCGGTAAGAGAATACTTTGATGTTGGCGCTTTGAAAAATTTGATCCCAACTGCAAAAGAGTCCTACGGAACAGTTTCTCTTCTTTGGCACATCTACGCGTTTCATGTTTGGTACGGGATCTTTGTCGATGGAAAAAGAGTAAAAGGCGAGGTTGCTCCTCAACTTTCGAAGTGAAAGCTACTTCTTTCTGCCGTAGGCTTTCAAGCGATTCTTTACAATGTCAACGTAGGAGAGTCCTGCATACCTTTCCTGTTTCCAAGGATCCGCTGTGTTAGAGTAACCCCTTATTTCCCAGAATCCTGGTTCATCAAATTCGCTGATTCTTATTCCCTTGAGCCACTTTGCAGATTTGTAAAAGTACCTCTTTGGAACAAGCATTCTCACAGGTCCGCCATGTTCTGGTGGAAGTTCCTGTCCCTGAGTCTTGTAGGCAACCATCACGTCATCGTCGTAGAGAATCTCTAGAGGTAAGCTCGTTGTGAATCCCTGCTCACACTCAAAAATTGCAAAATGAGCTTTTGGAGTAGGTTTCACAATTGACATCAAATCCTTGAACCTGATTCCTTCCCACTGCATATCGAACTTGCTCCAAGTCGTGACGCAATGTATGTCGCAAGTCTCCAAAGTACTCTTCAATTCCAAAAGTTGAGCATAATTCAGAGTCAATTCACTTTCCACCTCTCCATGAACTCTTAGATTCCAACTCTCCTTAGAGATCGAAGGAACCGAACCAGCATGCAACACCGGCCATCCGTTAGTCGTAATCTGACCCGGAGGAAGTCGCTTCCTTTCCGAGAGTGAAGCTGGAGGGGAAACGCTAGACATACGAAAGGTCATATTGAAATTCATTCGATTTAAGAGTTCTCGGAAAATCGTTGAAAACTCTGGAGAGATCATTCTATGATCGTCGCCCCCTTATTGTTGCTAGGGATATCATAGGGAAGAAGCTTATCAGAACTTTGAATGACGGCTCTGAACTGTCAGGGATCATCGTCGAGGCCGAAGCCTACGAAGGTAACAAAGATCCTGCCAGTCACGCCTTCAGAGGCAAAACTCCCAGAAACGAAGTAATGTTCGGCGAAGCAGGTCATGCTTACGTTTACTTTACTTATGGATTTCATCATTGCCTAAATCTCGTTACGAGCTCTCGCTTCGGAAAGGCTTCCGCAGTGCTAATCCGAGCTGTAGAACCTGTTTCTGGAATTGAAGAAATGAAAGTCCGTAGAAAAACTAATTCGGTAACTCAGCTGACTAGCGGGCCTGGAAAACTGTGCCAAGCATTCCTGATCGACAGGAGCCTGAATGGAACCGATGTAACAACGATGGATTCACCAATCCGCCTCGAAGATACTTCTTTGAAAGTAAGGATCGCAATCTCTACTAGAATTGGAATAAAGCAGGCAGCTGATAGAATGTGGAGATTCTACTCAAAGACTAGTCCTTATGTTTCCAAATCTCACGTGAATGCTAAAGCTGGACGGGAAAGTTAATTTACCGGCATTCCCAGAATAAGGTTCAGCCGGCCATAGCATGCGGGATCGACCTGGTCTCATTCCGAACCCAGAAGTCAAACCGCATGTCGCCGTCATATTAGTGAGGTGCGTGAGCCCTCGTGAGGTGGCGGTGCTGGCACCCTTCTCATACTTGGTCTTAATGTAGTGGCGTTTGCCAATTTTTCTCACAGTTCTGGGTGAAGCCCAAACGCCGGCCTTAACCTTTTCATTGGGAAATTTTTCTGTTGTGTTTCGACAAAGCCTTCGATAGTTCATCACATTAAGAGTTAGGTTCTGCTTATCACGCAGCTCCGGTTTAGTCAACTTTCGAGCTGACATAATAGGGTCTCTTGCACAACCGATTCGTGAAAGAACGCTTTGCCGGATCAACCGCGACAGCTGCGATGGCATTCAAAGAAAGAAAAGACGCACGCCAGTTTGCCTGACTTGACGATTTTTCAGAACGACACTGATTTGAGAAATGAAATCCTATCGGTAGTAGAGACCCATGATATGAGAATCATGGCCTTCATCAAAGATGCAGAAACCTTGAGTTACAAACGGATCGCCTTTCGCTGCGATTCGTGTGACTCTACTTTTTTCATTGGAGTTGATCAAATAACCGATCTAAAGTTTCACAAACCGAAACCGAGAGATTCTGAATAATCTGCTAACACCGCCTCCTCAGTCGATCTATGACATCTCAAATCAGTAATGGTCGAGTTGAGAATGTCCAGTCGTGTGTTCGGAATAAGAAATGCAAACTTGCGCATAATTTGAGTGCTTTTCCTTTGACCTGATCGAGTCAAATTACTCTTTGATCCTTATCACACTCTCATTGACAGCTCTGGGTTGCCCCGTGCTGTCGCCAGGAATGACTCGAAGGCTGGTGCTAGTTGGCGGCATAAAGCACCCCCGACTGTGAGATAGGATGGTTGAGAATTCGATCCTCCGACGCTTGATCTCGTGAGGTGGCGCCACCGGCCCTTACTCTTAATTCTGCTAGATAGTGCACAAAGTCTATATGCCAAAATCGCTAGTTACTTTTATTCGGAAGTTTTTGCTTAGTTGTCGAGTATCCTAACCGGGAACAGTAGTCTTCTTTCTACGCTAGTTTATGTCGTTCTTTTCGTCGGTTCTACTTTTCTTTTCTTATTCTGGGGACCCAGGATGCAGGTCTTCACCGTCCTTCGCGAAGTCAAAACTAATGTGGAAAAGCTTAGCGTCCTCAGAGACAAAAGCAAGAAGGAAGCGCTGGATTATCTTGTGGTAAACTGCAAAGCGCCTAAAGAGATCTCCCAGAGATTAGATCAGACTCTTGAATACTTTACGATCATGCCAGTAGACCTGGATCCCAATGGAATTGTTGGAAAAGTCGAGCATGTAGTGCGTCTGCAGGACGACAGAATGCGTGACGAAATTAGACGAATGGCCCCCAGTGCGGATCTGGTTCAAGTCAGTGTGGCTCAGAACATTCTGGAAGTCGCAACTAGTTTGAATCAGATTTTCAAGATTGTGCGGCACTTTTACATTCAGGGTCAGAAGACAAAGAGCTACTTCATCCTAGTTCAGCTCCAGATGATAATGCCGATGATAATTCAGGAAGCAGACGCCCTTGTCAGTGCAATAGATGCATTTAAGGATGCAGAGCCGATTGGAGACGGTCTCGGCCCTATGGTCGCTGGTAAGTTCATGTATGGTAAGGAAAAGGTAACGATAGAACGTGAAACGGTTTACTCTAAGGCGGATTACAAGGGTCGAAATCTCCTAGTCATGAAAGCCGAAGGACCGATGGGTACGGTTGGTCGCCCTCACATCGGAGTTGAAAAACTGCTTAATGATCCAAGTGCCAAGGTTGATGCTTTGATAATGGTCGATGCTGCGTTGAAACTAGAAGGCGAAACTACGGGTGAGATCGCGGAGGGAATCGGAGCCGCCATTGGCGGAATCGGCGTTGAAAAGTACCGAATCGAGAAAGCTGCGGTTGACAAGGACATTCCAATGTACGCGGTTGTAGTAAAGCAATCTTTGATCGACGCGATCTCAGTCATGAAGAAGGAGATTGCGGAAGCATCTGACAAGACTGTCGCTGTCGTCCAGAGAATAATCGAGGAGAAGACGAAGGAAGGGGACACGATCCTAATTATCGGTGTTGGAAACACCCTGGGCGTCGCCCAGTAGCTTTGGGTGAATTGACTTGGCGCAGATGTTTCCTTCAATCGGCGAAAAGAGGCCGAAGATGCCGGTGTTTACTATTGAAGAGTGCCCTAGCTGCGGAACCAAAACAAAGAGGGCGTTCAAACTCGGAGACTACGTTTACAAAGATGGGGCAGCATGCCCAAAGTGCGGCGCAAAGACCATAATCTCCATGATCTTCTGCGAGCTAATTCAACCGGTCAAGTAAGAACGGAATATCCAGCTGCATTTATGGCTACGGTGTGCTCTGCCTGCGCAACTGGTTCAGCCTTCGCTTCCACCAGCTCAGTGTACCCGTGAACTAGTTTCAACTTGATCAGCTTTGGAATGATCTCTGCCAATTTCTTCTTCGAGAAATCTTTCTCGTACCATCTGGCGGCAAAAGGCAGAGTCTTTCGATCATCCCAAACAACTTCCAGGAATCTGTTGAGCTCCTGATCCTTCGTGTTCTTTTTTGCGACTACGCGAAAGATATTTTCTGAACTTCCCTCGACTACGATCCCGCTTCCCTTCGCTGTAGTGAAGAACGGTTCGACCGCATAAAACCTGCCCTGTTTGAAAGTTGTAAAGGAAGGCGACCAGACGTTTGGTACGGAGGTTCCGGCATGAATAAGGTACTGATCGAGAGAATGACCCGACAGGTTCGAAATAGGTTGATAACCCCTTCTCGACGCGTATGATTCGACGACTTTTCCTACGTCACTCGTCCTCGCCCCATCTTTGATTACTTTCAGCGCTTCGGCAAGCGCTGATTTAGTTGCCTGAGCCATGTCGAGGAGCTCATCATTGTAACAAAGCGTTACTGCGGTATCCGTGATGTAGCCCTCAAAGTGCGCCCCGAGATCTACTTTCAGTATAGAATTATGCGGGACCACTTTCTGATCGTCTATTTCAGCCGTATAGTGAGCAGCCGATTCATTCGCACAGATGTTGCACGGAAAAGCCGGCTTTCCGCCGAGGTTTACAATGTTTGATTCTACAAATTCGCACAGTTCGGTGTACGGTTTCCCCTCCCAGTTCCTCGCCTCAACCTCCTTTTTCACCTGGCGACAAATCAGCCCTGCCTTTGCATAAAGCTCGGAAACGTTCATGCTAGCCAAAAACAGTCCACTTTCTTGGAATGGAAACAATACTATTCGATTACATTTAACGAATTCTTCTGCTGCTCTGCTGCAATTTGCTTTTATTGAATCCCTACTTCTAATTGATCGGATGGACCCCTCCTACAAGTACCGGCAGATAGCTCTGGGCGGTACATTCGACCATATACACAAAGGTCACAGAAGGCTGCTGGCTCGCGCCTTCCAGACCGGAGATTCCGTTTTCATCGGTTTAACAAGTGACCAGTTTGCCAGAAGCACTGGGAAAAAGATTCAGCAGAACTATAACGAGCGAAAAAAGGCACTCGAGAAGTTTCTAACGGAAAAGTATCCAGGCAGACGATATGAAATTTCAATACTTGAGGATCGGTTCGGCCCCGGGATATTCACGGATCGAATCGATGCGATTGCAGTAAGCGCAGAGACCCTCCCCGCAGTCGAATCAGCCAACAGGAAAAGAAAAGAGCTCGGGCTGCCAGACCTCAAAGTGGAAGTAGTTCCAATGACTCTAGCTGACGACGATACCAGTATCTCAAGTACGAGGATTCGCGCCGGGGAGATCGACTCGGAAGGACATGTCTTGAAAAGATAAGAGTGGGGTCGGTGGGATTCTCACACATCTTCGACTCCCAAACGACTCCGGGATCGAAAGAGGCTCTTGAACCCACGATCTACGGGTATCTCCACCCTTAGCGCTCCAATGTAACATCATCCTGTTACAGTCAGCATACCCATAGGTATTCTTTTGGACACTGGAGCCCGTCGCCTTACCTTTCCAGGTCGTAAGCGACTAGCTGGGCTACGACCCCACCCTGATTTCTGAGCGTGCCGAATTTGCGTAAAAAAGCTTTCATTGCACAAACCGATAGCGCGAATTCTTTCATCGTGGATTGTTCGCTCACCAGGGAGTTTGTTACCGGGCTCGAAATCGAAGATCAAATAATTCGCTTCATAATTTCGTCATCAGTTCTAAGTGGGGTTCCCATGATTCGCAGCAAGAAAAATTGAGCCGTTTTGCAGCAGCGAAAGTTCGCGCCTCCAAATCTTAAAGTAGGGATCTTTTTTCGAGCGCCGGAGCAGCTCAATCTAGAATAAAAAGTATCTAGCTCCAATTAATTAACAAAAATTAGTGCGTTACGATAAAACAGTAGTTTTCTTGTCAGTTCTTTTAATAGCAGTTCCCATTGATTCATTAAGAAAAAAAATTCCTGCGTTTCTGCACACGTGAGCGCTTTTTGGCCGAAGAGCTACGTTCAAGCTCTGTTAGCTCGGAAGAGCTTGAAACGAGCTGAACGGAGCTTAGAAAGCTAGAAACGCATTGAACGAACACAAAGCATCATCGACAATCGTAGAGTTGATCGTTTCATAATGGATTTTCGAGCTTTCGAGGATATTCTGAAAATTTCGTAGCTTATTTCATTTCTTTGCTCGAGAGCAGTATGCTACAGATCATGATTTTCGGTTGCGTTTGCACGCGTGCCTGCTTTTCAAATGAAGAGCTAAGAACGAGCTCACCTGACAATACTGAGCTAGGAAAATTGATGAACGCTTCGGTAAGTGTTACTGGCACAACTCCCGACCTGCCCTCAGGGGATGTAGCCACATTCGGATGGTGGACATTCACCATTACTGGTCTCACAGCTGGACAAGAGGTAGTTGTTCAGCTGACTTTCCCCAGCACGATTCCGACGGACGCGGTGTTGGTGAAATACTGCGGAACAGGCTCTCCGTCAGCTTACGGAGATGTACTATCGACAAGCGGCAATGTGATGACGGTAAGGCTTACCGATGGAGGGACTGGAGATTGTGACGGCTCCGCAAACGGCCAAATTAGCGACCCGCAAGCGCCAGTTGTCCATGAGATTCTGCCAACACCAGTTTTCCCATTGGATACGATACTGGCAGTGATCGCGCCACTATCCGATGGTGCAATCTGCAATCTGGTGCCTCGTGGCTAGGCAATAAGGACAAATCTTGAGCGCGGATTATACTCTTCCAGCTGTCCTGGACCTAGTGAAATAGTCGCGCAAGACAAAGTAGGAAAATATCGAGACTAGCGGCGCTAAAACCGCTGAGAGGGATAAGTCTGAGCATGTACAGTTCACCCCCGGCGAGATCAAGGCAATAGTTGGAGTTGCAAAGAACGCCGGAACGTTCGTGAGCGCGCACAGCCAGTCAACGGAGGGGATGCGTATTTCGATAGAAGTTGGAGTAAAGACGCTCGAGCATGTGTTTTACCCGGACGACGAAGTAATCGATCTGGGCAAGAAAAACAAGACGGTATTTGTTACGACCCTCTCCATCATGAAACGCTACGACGAGGGCGGAGTCCAAGCCGGGTACCCCGAGTGGGCTATCAGAAAGTCGAAGGCGGTGTGGCAGAAGGTAATCAAGAGCATCAGGAAGCTGCATGACAGTGGATCGATTCTGGCGGCCGGGACTGATTTTCTGGATTCGCCATTAATGAAACTCGGCAGCAATGCGCTCGAACTGGAGCTTCTCGTGAAGTATTGCGGATATACTCCGATGGATGCGCTCGTCTCCGCCACCCGAAATGGATCATTGGCTTGCGGTCT
>DATNHH010000284.1:0-6696 GCA_035605055.1 Nitrososphaerales archaeon | reverse complement strand
CGAGGCCCGCAACAGTCTTGTAAAAGAAGTTGAGCGTCGTTCCGACATTTTCGAGCTTGAATTCGTGAGTTATCTTCTTTGGAAATTTCGGGGAAAAGACAAAATTCGATGGAGTGTTCTTGTTCCACTGCGAGATCATGGATTGATTCGGGATGCGGTAAAACAAGGAATCAATCTCAACCGCGTCGAAAACTGAAGAGTAGATCTGCAGAAAGTCCTTCGGTTTTGCCTGTTTGGGATAGAATGGACCTACCCAGTCCTCGTAAGACCATCCGCTTGTACCGACACGGATTTTGTCTGCCTCCGGCATTTATCCTTCCGGCACAACCTCTGGTACCAAATTACCTGACCAATCGGTATTAAGGTTACGAATAGTGGTTCGGTCTAGTCCTCGTCGTTTTTGAGGTGAATGACGAATTGAAACTTCTTCCAGGCTCCGAGAGCAAAATGTGACTTATCCTTACCCACGGTTTAGTTCCTTCCGACGTTCGATTTTTTATTACATCATTACTTGTTTATAGATCTCTCAAACGGGTAATTCTCGAAAGGATGCCTTTCGCTCTTAAGTCAATAAAACAGCCATTTTCCAGTCCGACTCCGCGATTACTGGGATTAATGAATGAATTTAGATCAATGATAAACGACTGTATCAAGATTGGACTCGAAACTAACGCTTCCTCGTTGAAAAAACTATCTTTGCTCACTTACTCGGTAATGAAGCAAAAATATCCTTCGGTTCCCTCCTATTATCGGCTGACTGCAATCTCGAAAGCTGCTGGAATTCTCGCTTCGAGAAAGAAGTCAGAAAGGAGAGGAATAATTACGAAGGACCCCCGACTCAGAAAGCCTCTTTTGATATCGTGCTACCACTTTAGAATCAGAGATCAATACTTATTTTTTCGAATTTCCAGGAAAGATAAGATCGCAAAGATTCTACTCACAAACCACACTCTCCAGATTATCGAAAAGGCAAGGATCGAAGTGAGATCATTCACCTTAACTCCGACAAGCCTTTCATTGTCGCTGAGAAAGGAAGTTACGACTTTCATTCCCGGATGTTTCTTCGGCATCGATAGAAATGCATCCAATGTTACTTGTGGGGATACAGAAAGGGTAGCACAGTTTGGCGTGAAGAAAGTTGAGGAAATTGCGAAAACGACAAGAGAGGTAGTTCGATCGTTCAAGAGAAACGATGTCAGGATAAGAAGAGCCCTAACCGTGAAGTATGGAAAAAGAAGATCAGAAAGGGTAAATCAGATACTCAACAAAGTTTCAAAGAACATTGTAGATATGGCAAAGAGTAGCATGGGGGCAATCGTATTTGAAAAAATCGACGGTCTTCGCAACTTGTATAGAAAAGGGAATTATCAAGGCAAGAATTTTCGTGCGAGGATGAATTCGGTACCGTGGTACGAGATCAAGAGACAAATAGAGTACAAGGCAGCTTGGGAGGGCATTCCAGTTATTCAGTTAAGTAAAGATGAGACCAGAGGTACTTCAAAACTCTGTCCAATATGCGGGGAGAGACTCCTAGAGGACAGATTCAATCGGGTACACAGGCGAGAGCTCTGGTGTATAAGGTGTGGGAGATGGTTTGACAGAGACGTCGTAGCTGTCATGAACATCTCCCACAGAGGCTGGCTGAGGTTCGTCCAGTCTAACAAAGGGGAAGCAAGTGAAGTGATGGTACAGGAACCTTGTAAAGATGGAGTAATCCTGAAAGTCGATGCTTCCAAGTTAGGTCGTCATGAAAGAAATAAGTTGCTTGCACTGCTCCTTATCCATCCAGCGATGACTAGGCAGAACCCGAACCATTAATATGCAGAGATTATTCGTCTTTTGCTCGCGACACAGGGAGTTTCCGGATAGAAACAATTGACGACAGACACAGTAAATCCGCTTGACGCGCTAGGCATGAAGATACTCAAGGCCGACAAATCAATACTTTCCCTGACGATAAATGACGACAGGGGCGAAGTTGTAGGTAGAGCATTCAGTTCTGCATACGAAAAGAAATATCTCGACCTAGCCAAAGAGCTCCGAAATAGAGCCGGACTATTCTCAGCATTAATTTTCGGCATTGCCACCGAGCCTGAGAAAATATTCGGAGAGACGAAGGCGGTCGTACGCATTTACGCGGATGTAAAATTGATTCTGATTCCATTTCCTTCGAGAAAAATGATGACTACAATGCTAACCAAGAAAACGGCAGATATAGATCTGCTCGTGAAAAAAATAAGACCCCTGCTTAAGGGGCATTAGTTTCCCGAATTAAGCAACGCCACTCGGCGGCTCTTCCGATCTTCCCGGATGCTGCCCCTGAGCGAGCATTTCCATCGAAGCTTTCTCAAGAGCTTCCATCTCTTCTTCGCTCATCTTCACTTGCTGGGACAGCGACCAGCGGTGACCGAATGGATCTGCGAGCTGTCCATATCGTTCGCCCCAAAACTGATTGTTCAACGGCATGATGACTCGCGCGCCAGCCGACACTGCCTGTTCCCAGAGTTTGTTAACATCTTTTGTGTAAACATGCAAAGTTACCGTCGATGTCCCCAGGGAAATTGGAGACCTGGTATCCGCGCCGGGGAATTCATCCGACAGCAAAACCATCGAATCACCTATCTTGAGCTGGGCATTCAAAATCTTTCCATCTGGTGTTTCGTGACGGAGTAACTCCTTTGCGCCAAACGCCTTTTTGTAAAACTCGATTGCAACCGACCCATTGTTCACAACAAGGTAAGGTGTGACGGTGTGAAAGCCTTTGGGTACGGGATCTACGACTTTCGATTTCTTCGAGGAGGTCTTCTTCTTTGCTTTCGGAGGTTCGTGTCCGGACATATGATTTGAAAAATCAAAAGGTCGTTTCTTTTATAAATTAGGCTGGGCCCAGTTCTCAGACGAAACTGCGGGATTTTGCTCGCCTCTTAGATGGGTACAACGTTTTTCTCGACGCTCGAAACCTTGAATAACAATGCACAATTAAGACAGAATTCCAGCAAGAATCAGAAGCGAATAGTGTTTTGTCCGCCATCGAAGTCACCTCGCTCAAGAAACATTATGGACAGCTGAAAGCGGTTGACGAGATTTCATTTAACGTTGATCAGGGCGAAATTTTCTCACTTCTCGGCCCAAACGGGGCAGGGAAGACGACGACCGTCGAAATTCTTGAGGGTTTGAGAGAAAGAAACTCAGGAGATGTCAAAGTGCTGGGATTTGATCCGTGGAAGGATGGCTACACTTTGCATCGAAGAATAGGTGTAATTCCACAGGGCTTTCGATTTTTCGACAAGTCCACTCCAAAAGAAGCGGTGAAGTACTACGCTGACCTTTTTGATGTAAAAGTTGACCCTGAACAGATCGTAAAGGAGGTAGTTCTGGATGACGCGAAAAACGTTATCTTTGAGAACCTGTCGGGCGGTCAGAAGCAAAAAGTCGGTCTGGCTCTCGCGTTAGTCAATAACCCGGAACTCCTTTTCTTGGATGAGCCCACGACCGGACTCGATCCACAGGCGAGGAGAACAATGTGGGATGTGATGAGATCTTTGAAGCGGCAGGGTAAAACGATTCTTTTGACCACCCATTATCTCGAAGAAGCTCAACTACTAGCGGACAAAGTCGCCATAATGAACAAGGGAAAGATTATCGCCTCTGGAAGTCCCGAGGAATTGATCAACAGGTACGGATCGGGAAAGAGGCAGGTCATGGTTAGCGACACACTCGAAGACGTCTTTGTGAAGCTCGTAGGGGCACCGATCGAAGAAGAAGGAAACATGGTCAAGGCAAGCTCATAGGTTGAAAAGATTTGGTGAGTTTTAAGAGAATATTTTCCGATCTCTCGATATTCCGTCGTGAGTATCTGAGAAACAGGACGGGATTCTTTTTTGCACTTGTGTTTCCGGTTATCCTGATTATAATTTTTGGTGCAATATTTTCAGGCGGCAGCAGCGGAACAATATCTGTCTATGCTCAAAATAATGACACCGGTCCGATTGGATCCCAGTTCTTACACGCGATGAATTCCACAAATGTGACTCGAATTACAATCCTGCCAAGCAATCAGAGCTTGACGAAGTATCTTGAATCCAATTCGGGCGACGTGGGCCTCTACATTCCTGCCAATTTCTCGGCAGACTTTACTTTAGGAAAACAGGTTAATGTCACAGTATACAGCAGCCCCTCCGACACTTCGGGTCAAATAGTTACGGGGGTCGCGAACGGAGTTGTTAACGCGTTTAATTTGGGAAGGGTTCAAGCAAGTCCTGTAATCAACCTCCAAACGCAGAACGTAGTCTCGAAGTCGTACACTTACATCGATTTCTTGATTCCCGGTCTGATCGGCTTTTCCATCCTTACGAGCCCAATGTTTTCAATGGTCAATATTTCCTCTGAATACAAGAAATCCAAGTTCTTCAAACAACTCTCGCTCACTCCTTTAACAAAAGGCGAGTGGCTAACCTCGAAAGTGATATGGTATACAATCCTCTCAATCATCTCCTTCATCCTCATGACCCTGATTGGGAGTTTGGTCTTCGGTGCCCACATTGCAATCAATGCAGCAGTGATTCCGTTTCTAATAGTAGGACCGCTCTTCTTCGTTTCTCTGGGGATGCTTGTTGGATCCGTGACGAAAAGTGTCGAATCCGCGGGAGTCGTAGGGAACATTGTAACTTTTCCAATGATGTTCCTGTCGGGAACATTTTTCCCGATCAGCCTGATGCCGACCTATCTTCAGGAGTTTGCTCACGTGCTCCCGCTGTTTTACCTGATTGAAGGACTGAACAACGTAATGGTGTACAGCAACTACTCGAGGGCGCTGGTCGATGTAGCAGTGCTGGTAGTTATATCGGCCGTAGTTTTCGCTCTGGCGGTCAGGTTCTTCAAATGGCGGGAAGACTAGGATTATTCTCCTTGGTCGTCTTCTGACTCTCGAAGGTCTGCCAGTGCCCTAGAAACAAGTTCGTAGTGCCTTACGATAGCCTCGAAATCTTTGAAATTCTTCGATTCTCTATGCGGCGGCTGCCAGACGTAAATCACGTTTCCATCTGGATCAGAAAACCAGATGGCCTTCCCGGAAGAATCCTCGTAAATTTTTCTTGACTTGAATTTCACGCCGCGTTTTGTCAGGTCAGCGTAAACCGCGTCGATCGCATTCTCAGCCACAAACACAAAGTGCCTGTTAGAAACAGGCGCCGTACTCTTACCACCGTCTCCCGCTTTCGATGTTGTCATCTGCGAAAGAGTGAGCCTGATGTTACCCAGATCAAAATGAGCACTCTTCGAAGATTCTTCTTTGTGACTGCTAGATCCGCCATACTCGTCTTCAATCGGTTTTAGCCCGACAATATCTTTGTAGAAGCGCTTGCTAACATCAATATCTTTGCACGACAGCTCGATCGCGGCAAGCGGGAGTTGGCCTATTAGTGACATTTTCGACAGTTCTCTTGCGTGCCCCAACGGTCTGGCAGCGCCTGAATTAAAGTTGATGGGGTTGGCCTACGGAAACAGGGCACTTTTTGGTCTGAATTGTCTTCCTGGAGACACGATCGCCTAAGCGATGGCCCTTGGCATTTTCGTGTTCTGTTCGAATCTTGATAAACTGGCAGTCAGAGCCGCTGCTGACACTAGGAAAAAGGCAGCAAGAACGAACGTAACATAGTAACCCAGATAGACGGAGGTGAATCCCGATATCAACGAGCCAGCCATCGAAGCGATGCCTACCAGCGCGCTGTACACGCCCAACGAAGATCCGTGTCCCTTGGAGCCGAGGGAGTTGAAAACCATCGTGCTTGACGATGTGTAGTAGATGGCGTATGCGATCCCCGCAGCAATCGGGTAAAATATGATCGCAGGAACGATATACCAAATCCCCGATACCAGATAAACCGAAACTCCCATGGACGCGTAGCAAACGGATCTGATTACGAGCCCTCCCACCGCTGTCTTTACAAGAGTCCGCCTAGCAATATAGGGCGCCGCGTAACGGAACGCGATTACCTGGATTACCATTGCCACAAGATACACAGCGTAGATATCGCTCTGGGTAAGATTATTCCGAGTCATTGAAGGGATCAGTGAAGTGTTGAAGATGCCCCCTGCGATATTGAAAGCAACGATCGAGATATAGAGCAAGGGGACCTGACTGGTCAGTTCGTGGCGAAGCCCATTGAACACTCCCTTGAAATCATGTGTTCTGGGAATATGGAGAAACATCATTGGAACTGCTAAGAACTTATGAGAAAAGCTAGGTTTTTGCAAGGCTATCATCTGTCGCTCGAAAACAAAACTAGGTTCGTCGATCAACCAGACTGCCAAAGCCGCTGAAACAAGACAAAGAGCTGAAAGCGGTATCACCAGCCATTCAAACGGCAAAAATGCCACCCACACCAGACTAAGTAGAAGTCCGAAGACATTGCCCAGAGTTCCGATCATTGAGAATTTTGCAAATGCCGAAGCCCAGCTATTCTTTGGCTGAGTTTCCATAATCAGCAAGTTGTAAGGTGTCGCAGAGGCAGTCGCAAAGAGTCCGAACACACAGTAAAGAAGACCAACACCGAATACAGACTCGGTGAACAAAAGGGCTGCTAGGTCGATTGCAACAATGACGAAACTCAGGACGATGATCGGCTTTCTCCGATGAAACCTGTCCGTTGCAAATCCCCAAAGCATCGCGGCGGGAATCGTAACACCGTTGTAGAA
>DATNHH010000283.1:0-6398 GCA_035605055.1 Nitrososphaerales archaeon | reverse complement strand
AGGCCCATTTCTTTTGAAAGCGTTTCCAACTTCTCGCGCCATATCGAGGATTTTGATAGCCCCAGGCCTCGACCAGAGCCCGAAAAACTTCCATTCCCGACAAATACCATCTTGATATTCGGATATTTCTTCGCCAGAACTGAAATCGCTCTCATCGCCCGATCCTGTCCCTTCATGGGATCCATTCTCGCAACGGACAAGACGACTTCATCATTGCCAGTTATCCCAAATTTGTTGCAGGTATCCTGAACCTCTTGACTTGTCGGTTGCGAATATTCTGTCGGGTCGATAAATGGGTATATTTTCCGCACTCTGCCGTCGTAGCCAAACGATTTCAAGGACGTGAGATATTTTGTGCTGCTGACGATGACCATGTCGTAGTTGTTGAAATACGAGGCAAGAAGCGGCTTCCATTGACCTGGAATCATCGATTCGTCGAACGGTATGTGCCACCTGAAAATTTTCGGCTTTAGAGTGTTAAGCAATCTTCCCACCGGCAGCTGCTGGAAATCATGGATGTAGAAGAGATCAAAGTCGTGTTTTGCATCAAGTTTTGTAATCAGTTCTGCCGAGACTCTGTTGTAATATTCAAATTCTGAAAAATCATCACTCCAAAAGACATCCTGCTGAGCCCGGCTGTTGGAATTTATTCCATGAACAGCTCCCCAAATTGCCTCTTTCATGTTCCCGTAGCCGGCGAGCCGATCTTTTTCTAGCGAGATGTCGTGCAACGTTATTCCGCCAACCTTGATCGTCCCTGGCCCGTTGGGATTCAATGATATCCAGTGGGCATCTTCCAGAGTTCCATCCTTCAACATTCTATTGATCAGGGGAAAGACCATTCGAGTCAAACCGCCCACTGAAAATCTGTAATCCAAACCCTCGGTAAGTGTCGATAAATCGGTCACCGCGAGTTCTTCTCCAGCCTCGCCAACGCGAGGTACTCTTTCTGTGAATTGGATAAGCGGTGTCTGTGTGTTAATGCAGATTTTCAGATTCCTATTCATTCAATTTCATTCCAGCTTTTGGAAGTCGCAGGCGAGTCAACTCCAAGACAATCCTGCAATTATCATACAACGATTCGAGTATATCTGAGTTTTTGTCGAACCATCTACTTTTCTTACAATGAACAATAGTTGATGGAGTTCAAAGAGAATCAAATAGCTTTTGTACTAATTGATTTTAGGGCAATTAGAAGAAGTAACATGAATAATACAAATCGATAGAACTCTTTTTCTCACGAAAAACTAGAGGGAATAGCATAATCATCTGATGAACCATGTAATCGGCCTGCACCCCCCAATTATAACTCAGGATTTGTAGAGATGCGCACGCATGAGATGGGCTATATCACGAGCAAATTGGGCATGCGCAACACCTATAATGGCAAAATTCAGGAAGCTGGAAGTTGCTGAATTATGACGAAATTGCTCGCTTTCGTCCACATCTTTGTCGAATCACCGAGGATGGACGAAGTAGTCTGTGCTCTCAAAGGGATTCCAAATATTGAGGAATTGTGCGACGTTACCGGTGAATTTGATATCGTATCTCTTGTCTCCGCGAGAGATATTGATGAATTCAGGGACATTTTGAAAAACAAAATAATGAAAATAAGTGGGGTTAGAAGCACAGTTTCCTCTGTCGTGCTTCACAAGCATATTCGACCCGACGTGCCCGAATTAGAAGCAGTAATAACAGCCTAGATCATCAATTCCTTAATTTCCCTGATTACTCACTATCAGGAATACGGAAAGATTACTAATTTTATAGAATACCTTAGACTCCCCAACTAACTATTTTTTCTGGAGTTATTCGGAGAATGGGGGACTCTCCTTCTCCCCATGGATTTTCCCGATAGTACTCCAATCTTTCGGTCAAAACCTTCAGTAGCCTTAGATACTCTTTGCCTCTTTCGAAGATTTTGCATATACCTTGAATCATTACACCCTTGTTTGGATCGATAGTGTCAACCACTAGACTTACCTTTTTGTTCTCCTTCAAGATCTTCAATTTCCGGGTTCCGTAGTCACTTGCAATGACCGGGCAGTTACCGTCCATCGCATAAATCACCGGTGTAACATGCGGCATTCCGTCTCTTGTCGCCACAGCCAGTCTACCAACTTCATGAGAATCGAGGAATTTCTTTTGGCTTGGGTTTAGCTTGGACTTTTGAATCAAGGGGTTTACTCAAGAGTTGTGTAAAGTACCTCTCGTTATTAGAATATTCATGAGAGCAAGGAGCGCGGAAAAACCCACTTTCCTGAGCCTAATTGTTACTTTTGATTAATGAGATACCCGTGCAAAACGAGAGCGAGCAAATATATTCCGAATACGAACAGCATCGTGCTTAGCTCAGCATCGATCTGGGGGTGTTGGTACGTTTGTCCGATCCCAAGTACTTGATAGTAAACTGCGTACCCACCAAGTATCATGACTCCGACAAAAAATGACCAAAGTATGATAATCCTTACATTTTGTGGGTTTGACCTAAGAGAATTCATCAAAACATATCGCCGGTCCTATCTTGGGGTTGTATATCAGATCAAATCTGCAGATTTAAAGAAATTGAGCACAAATCTCACATCTACTAACATATGAAAACATGTTTTCATTTTACTTAGAAAAGTTTAGCAAATTATTTGCGATTGGAGGATAAGTCTGGCCGTGAACACTGGTGAGAAACTGAAATCGATTGGCGATGTCGACACTAAGATCCGATCCTCTAATGTTGAATCAAATCGTATCTACTGGGGTGATTGTCTCTATGTCCTCTCCAGATTTCCTGCCTCATCAATAGACCTGATTTATCTTGATCCCCCATTTTTTTCCGGAAAAGAATACGAAATCAAGTCAAGAGTTGGACATGAGCTTGGGTTCGACGATCGCTGGAAGGGTGGGATGCACAATTACGTCTCCTGGATGAAAGAGAGGCTAGTTCAATGCCATCGAGTATTGAGCGAAACCGGTTCTATGTATTTACACTGCAACTGGTACGCAAATGCCCACCTTAGGATTCTGCTGGACGATATATTTGATCGGGAGATCAGATGTGAGATTATCTGGGACAAAGGATTCAGAGGTACAGAACGAAGGAGTAACTGGCAACAATCCCATGACACAATACTGTTTTACACAAAGACTGATTGCTATACTTGGAACGAGCAATTCCAAGAATACGCCGACACCGGGATGAAACGTTATAACAAGGTTGATGGTAGGAATCGGAAGTTTGCCCTAATTAAGAGGAGGAGAACTAATGGTTCAGTTTACTACGGCAAGACATATCCAAAATCCAAAGGAAAGAGGATGAACGACATAATTCGCGTTCCAGTTCTCTCAGCAACTTCTAGGGAGCGCATGGGCTATCCAACTCAAAAACCTGAGAAATTATTGCAACTTCTGATAGAAGCTTCTACGAATGCCGGTAACATCGTCCTTGATCCATTTTGTGGTAGTGGAACATCTCTGGCTGCCGCCGAACATTTGGATAGAAGATGGATTGGGATTGATGTATCCAGATCCGCATGCGAGATCGCGCTGTCTAGATTGCAGCGGCCGCTTGATTCTCTAGTTTCTCTGACATCAGTCTAAACTTCTCTCCATCGCGCTTTTCGGCTCGCGATAATGAAAAGAGCAACGCTAACAAGAAACAGTATGACCCAGTCAGTTTCGATCGTCGTCACGGGAAGTATAAGATATCCGCCGACGTTTTGTGCGAGCTCGGCCGCGTAAGTCGTAGGAGACAAATAGGCAAGATATCTGAACGGCAGTGGAATGTAAGAAATCGGATAGTAGACCGGAGGGATAGTGGAAAACAGAGTTGACAAGAGTCTGGAAAATGCAAAACTCTGGACTATATCGCTTGAAAATGTCGCAAATGTGTAGCCGACTGCAACAGATGCAACAAACATCATTGCCAATATTGCAACGAATTCTAACGCAGCGATGATCGTAAAATGAATGTAAATTGCAGCTAGTATTCCCAGAACAGTTAGAGCGGGGATTGAGTAAACAAGTTCTGAAGCGGCCATGCCTAACAGATAGATCTGCCAAGGAGTTGGAGAACTAACAACCATGTCTTGCAATTTGAAGTCGTTCTTCAAGTGAGAAAGGTCTGACTGAAGAGACATTCCGCTCGAAAACATGCTCATTATGAAACTGCCCTCAATCGCGACACCGAGAAGTTTTCCCTGGCTCACGAATGTAATCAATACGAGAAACGACAGAGGCGAGAGAACTGTGTTGATGAGCACTACAGGATAGTTTCTCATCTCGTAAAGAGAATTCACTAACACAGCTGCGAAAAATTGACTGAACCTGCTTCTTCGGCGCCTAGGCTCGTTCTGCTTCGCTTCTACCTTCTTCCTCTCTTCCGTTATCTCCAACCTTTTCGCCTCCTACTTTGTTAACAACATAGAAGAAAATATCATCTAAGGTTACGGGATTGATTGTAAATTTGAACCCTCCCTTCGATAATTCTCTTGACAATCGGAATGCTTCATCCTCGGTCGTTAGAATCCTGTATCCATCATCTCCTTTCACCACTTCTCCATTCATCACGGTGGGCTCCGATAATCTAGGATCAAGCGGGATGTTCATGCTATAATTGTAGGAAACACTCTGTCGAAGCTCCTCCAATGTTCCAATCTGAATCAATTTGCCTCGATCAAGTATTCCTATCTCATCAGCGAGTGCTTCAGCTTCTTCCAAATAGTGGGTTGTCAAGAAAGTGAATCTCTCCTTCCCAACACTTCGCAAAAGATCCCAAAACTCCCTCCTTGAGATGGGATCGAGTCCTGTGGTTGGTTCGTCTAGAAATATTATCTCGGCCTCGGACGCCATGACTGTTGCAACCAGAACTTTCCTTCTGTTGCCACCCGACAAAGTCCTGTTCAGAGAATTTGCGTAAGAGGCAATCCCAAGCTTTTCGAGCGCATGCATTCCCCTCTGTCTTGCTTCTCCATAACCAAAACCCCTCCACATCAGATAAGACGAGATTGTCTGTAGGGGAGTCATCCAAGGGACTGCCCTCGCTTCTTGCGGAACAATTGCAATCTTTTCCCTCAAGCTATCAGGATCCTTCTGCACATCAATTCCGTCAATTGTGGCCGTTCCTGAAGTAGACTCGAGTTCAGTTGCAAGGATTCTAACAAGAGTGGTTTTTCCAGACCCATTCCTGCCAATCAGGACGAATATTCCTCTTGCTGGAACCGAAAATGTAACCGCGTCAAGAGCTTTTCTGTGTCCATCACCATAGACCTTTGTGAGTCTATCACAGGAAAGTAGACGGTCAGTTTTTGCTGTCAATCTGATTTGAATGAAGCACCTTTGTTAGTACCTTGTAAATAACGTATTGCGCTGAAGTCTTCCACGATTTATTTGGTCTGGAAAAGGGAGGAATCTAATTCCAATCAGATTTTAGATCTTGTCACACAGCATTCTTTCCCGTTGATTCCTCAACTCTCTTCAAAATTCTCAAAGAGGTCAGGGTAATCCACTTGCTAGGTCTTCCTGCCGTTTCGAGAGCGAATCGTCTTGGTCTCTTGCCTTTCAGGGTATATTCAGCTCCCGGTCCAAGATCGGGATGAATCGCATCAAGCCCCCATGAACCATTCGGAAGTTGTTTTTTCTTCAACAGCTTTAGGGCGAAATTGAGTCGTTTGTCACCTGCGAATCCAAGCGATGTGATTAGATTAAGACCAACTAGGATGTCGTAATAGTAGTGATTCGGATAATGGAATCGGAACCAGGGCTCGTATCTCCTTCCCTCTCTGTTTAGTTCCCGCTTTAGATAAAATTCCACACCTCTTGCGATAGATCGATTGATGCTTTTCGTTCTTTTCACTTTTGGGAGTGAATCAAAGGCAGCTAGCGCTTCCCAGCAGTCGAGCGTTCCTGTATCGGACTTGAAACAGTGCCAGCCTCCATCATCCTTCTGATCGTTAACTAGCCATTTGTAGATTCTTTGGACCCGAGGATCGTTGCTATAGCCGAAACGGCTGAGCATCCGGGCGAAATTTCCAGAGATGCACACTTCGCCTTCTCTTTCGAACTCATCTTCGTCTCCGAGCCAACTTCGGAAGAATAACTGACATCCTCTTTCCAACCTTTTGTCATCTCGAAAGTGCAGGCCAAAATCTGAAAGCACAATCATTCTCCAATTAGAGGCGGTGTACTTTGGCCTGTACAGATCGGCAATTGATTCCCAGTTCCCTTCAGGTCTTTGTTTGGCAAGAATGTCTCTGGCCCACCCTTTTTTCAAAAGGTTAGAATGGCATTCGAGCACGTCAGGATCGGATTCTTTCCGGTCGAGCAGCGATCTTAGGGTAAAGTACCGGACGACAGGCTGGTCGGGCTCGAGTAACCAGTCTTGGATTTTTCCTTCAATCTTCATCTTA
>DATNHH010000282.1:0-5945 GCA_035605055.1 Nitrososphaerales archaeon | reverse complement strand
TGATGAACATGTCGGCATGCTTGACTGTCAATCGATGACTCGAAAGTTTCTGTGCTTGGCAAATGAAATTCAATCCATAATTCTTGGAGCGAGATAAAGTTGAACAGGAGCGGAGTCCTGCTTTCCCCAAGAAAAGAATTCCATCCTGAGAGGCATCTTCGTGGAGTATTCAAATCTGACAAGATCGGAAAATTGAGAAACGGCCTTTGCTATTTTCACCAAGAATTCCAGATTGTAGACAGCCTTCGTGACTTGTCCACCTTGGTCAGTCTGAACTTCTTGAAGAAGAGTCCCTTCCTCTTTGGTTACAGTTACTTCTACTCTACCGGAGTCTCCCTTACCTGATAGAATCAAAACGTCCGACGAGACCTGAACGTTGATGTAAGTCGAAAATGTGGAAATATCCGTCAGGATACGAGAAAATGTTTCAAGGTTCATCGTAAATCTAGTTGTAAAAGTTAACTTTGGTACTGGTGAGGACTTTAGATCGTTGTCGAGTAGATGCAATTCAAATTCTCTTTTGTTATTCCCACTTCCAATCTTTATTGAAAGAGATCTGCTCCTTGCTCTCGATATTTCAAAAGAATCCTTCAATTCCGATCGTCTGACAATTTTTGAGAAATCTTCAATGTGAACCGTAAATCTTGTTGGTTTAGAGCAAAGGAATTTCTCGAAGGATGTACTCGGGACCTTGATATCCACCAGTGCCACACGAGACGAATCCATAGCGCGTGTTCTAACCCCGTCAGCATCTACATCAAAAGTTGCGTCTTCAGAAAGAGTTAGGATAACCGATGTGATCATCCTCCACACAGCCGGAGACGAAGATCTGATCGAGAATTCAGAATCGTTTGAGAGTTCGTTCTGTGTTTGCATCATCGGGAAGTTCGAGTAGTTCGTTTTAGAGATATAAAGTTACTGTAATTCTACAGTAATTCTCTGTAAAGCGGTAGTAGCTGAAGATTGATTTCCAGGTTGAGATTCAAGGGGCCAGGGAAGACTTTTTCTTGATGAGATTCAAATTCGGCAATCATGTCGAACCTGGTTACTGCTCCTAGAGGTCTAGAGGGAGTCGTAGTTTCTCAGACCAAAATAAGCAAAATCGATGGCCAAAAGGGCAAGCTTTTGTACAGGGGTTTTGATGCCACTGAGCTTTCCTCTCAACTTTCTTTCGAAGAGGTTTCTTACTTGCTGTGGTATGGGAAGATTCCCACTCCAGAGGAGCTTAGTATCTTTCAAGATACACTCGTCTCTCAAAGATCTCTGAATTCAAAAGAAATTGAATTCGTCCAAAAGTCGACACTGACGGCGAGTCCTCTCGCCTTCTTGAGAACCGCCGCTTCGCACATCGGAATGCTAGATGAGAAGGAGTTTGGTCCGGAAAAGGCTGCAATTGATCTTTTTGCGAAATTTCCTACAGTGGTGGCATACTTCGAACGGTTCCGGAAAGGATTCGAATTTGTCGAACCCCGTTCCGAGCTTTCATTCGCCGAAAATTATCTTTGGATGCTAACCGGCAGAAAACCACACGAAGAACACATTTTGGCGCTGAATTCTTATTTGATCTTGCTAGCAGATCACGGCCTAAATTCTTCAACTTTTTCTGCAATAGTCACGATCTCAACTCTCACAGACTATTACTCCGCAATAGTTTCCGCTATCGGAACTCTCAAGGGGCCGCTGCATGGGGGTGCTCCATCTCAGGTTTGGGAGATGCTTTTGGATATCGGCGAACGCTCGAAATCCAGAAAGTGGCTTGAAGATAGGTTAAGTGCCGGTGGCAAGATTATGGGTTTTGGTCACAGAGTCTATCGAACGGAAGATCCGAGATCTAAGGCTCTCAAAATCATCGCAAAGAAAATTGCATCTCCTGAAATCTTCGCTTTAGCCGAGGCCGTCGAAGAAGACGCAAGAGAACTTTTGCGGAAAAAACATCCGGACAGAACTTTGGAAACTAATGTTGAATTTTACTCATCCCTAGTACTCAATGCAGTCGGTATTCCGACGGATATGTTCACCACAACGTTCGCATGCTCAAGGATAGTAGGGTGGACAGCCCACGTGTTAGAACAACTATCCGACAACCGATTGTTCCGCCCTGAGTCGGAATACATAGGTCCCGAAGGTCTTTCCTTACACAAGCGATAGAAAGTGAGATCTCATTTCATTCTGTATTTCGATCTCTTTGGACTTATGATCCAGGCCCATACGTTTAGCCCGAGGCCTATAGCCAATGGTACGAAGAGTAACTCCAAATATGACGTTGGAACCCCTGAGGAGGTCAAAAAAAATTGAACAATAGTATTGCTCCCCGTGTTCACCGTTGCATTTCCTTCTCGTTCGAGGCTATTTCTTGAGATTGTTATGTTGTAAAAACCGCTCGGCAAGTAGAATGAAGTATTCCCGCCCGTTGGTATGCTCGAGGAAAGGAAGGCACCCTGCGAGTTTGAAACGCTAACTTGAGTTCCGACATCAGGTCTACTGTTGTTCAATACAACAACCGTGAGTCTTCCTATGGGAATGTAATACTGGGAATCTGACAGAGGCTTTGAAATGTTAGCCAATATCGGGCTAAGAGATTCCGAGCCGATCATAGGAGTAATCGTCAAAGCGAGAGGATAACTCTTGGCTATGACATAGACCGAGCCAGAGAATGTCCCTGAAGCTTGAACATCAGTATTATTCGCAATAGAATAAGTAAAATCGCTTAGTTCGACATTTCCTGGTAGCCCTAAGAAATCCAGTCTCGCCAAGTTGATTTGCAGGGGAACAACAGAATAGCCTTCAATTCCATTAGACTGGTACATGAAGTAAAGCAGAGAGGGCCATGAGCTCGGGTTCTGCGCCAAACTCACCTGTTTTGAAAATGTTGATCCGCTTATCGAAAAGGGGTTACAAGAAGACAGCCAAAACCACTGTCCGTCATTCAACAACAACATCCTTGTCTCCGAAGTTTCGAATCCTGATGCGCTGTCAAAATAACCGCGAATAATGTATCTACCCGGTCTCAAGTTACTCAGTATTGGAAGCGAAACAGACTGGGTTCCGGTAGAATTGAATAGGACAGCGTTAGATCTTGAGACTGGCAGGTTTCTTGAAACTGTTTCATTTGCTAATGAAGAAGCGTATCCGTATGAGTAATCAATGTCAAACCAAAATGAAAAAGTAGTGGCAATATTCCCTCGGGCAGAAACGATTGCAGTGTCATTGCTGGTCTCTAAATCGATCACCATCTGCCCAGATCCAATATTTGTGGGTTGAGAGACGTAAAGAGTTCCATTGCCAGAGGTCGACGTGAGACAACCCTCCAGGTTGTAACTACTTGGAGCGTCTACTGAGAATCCGAGATTTATCTCTCCATTTTGGATTGAATATTCGCTCAGAGCTGCTGATGCTTGTGTTGTTGATGTTTGGGCAAGAGGAATCGAAATCGTGTATGAAGAGGAATTTTGCAGGGCAACGACCAAACTCCAAACCCCGGGTTGGTCAGCTCCCGTGAAAGTGTAGATAGATGTCGCGGTAGACGGAGGTAGAGGGGAGGTGATCGAGGCATTTGTAAAAGGATTTGTGAGCGTGACACTTAGCGCTTGACTAAATGAAGAGTAAATCCACAGACTGTCGTTTGCGGTATAGATTGGAGAACCCTGTTGAGCGGGAGACAGCATGGAAGGGCCGAATCCGAGAAAAATGAAAGATGGCGAACTGGGCACAATAATTGGAAGAACCTGTCC
This sequence comes from Nitrososphaerales archaeon, assembly GCA_035605055.1. Lineage (GTDB taxonomy): Archaea > Thermoproteota > Nitrososphaeria > Nitrososphaerales > CADDZS01 > DATLTL01. The sequence goes on along the minus strand of DATNHH010000282.1, from coordinate 2,214 downwards.
GTGGGAGTAGTTCATTACTGGAAGCGATGGAGAAAGAAGAAAAATGACAGCGAGCGAAGTTATGCAGACTGAGAATGAAATCGATCTATTTTCCACGTGCTGTCCCCCAGATTGCAAAGAACAAAGCGATCGTTGGAGCAGTAAGCACTAGAAGAATGTCAGTTTGAATCTCAGCGACTTCAAGAGTCCACACAAAAGCGATTAGAGTACCTACGAGAGGAACGATAAGAATCCACGGTAGTCTTCCTTTCGAGCTAATCGAAAGAGAACCGAGGGTCATGTAAAAGAGCATGCCAACGAAGAAAATAACCAATCCAATTGAAGACAAGGCATCCCCTCCGGGGTTTGGCACACCTCCCGCTCCAACTAGAGATCTGACTTGGGAGATGATTTGTGTTCCCAATCCCGTGAGGCCTGAAATCGTAGTGTTATTCACTGAAAGAAGACTAGAAAGAAAGAGGACTGTCGCGAGTTCCAACGTCGCTACGACTATGATTCCAGTGATCAAAGTATCACGGACCATATCTCGCGCGAAAACATAGATCGTATAGGGTGGTAAAACAAGGGCACTAGCGCCGAACCAGGCGGTCAGAACTATGCCCATGAATGTAGCATAAAATGGTGAACTCGTCAAGAGAATGAGGACAAGTAGAGGAGGAATAAGAAGCGCCTCGAATGAGAAGATGATTATCGGAAGGATCGGTTGCACCTGATACCGAAGCCCTACTACAAACAGGACAATTGCACGAAGGATTTGGGTGTACAAGATTATTGATTCAATCAAAGTCATATTCGATAAGTTTACGATAATCGAAAATCTCTCAAGGAATACTAGAAAGGGCGCAAGCAGACCAATCCCAACAAGCAAAGCTGAAAGGAGCTTAATGATATCTCTCCTCATATTCCAAGCACCCTATTGATCAATCCAGTCACATCCTGATTCCCCGAGTAAATTACTGATAGATTTCCGATAGTCCGAGGGAATGTATCTTTGTCCTCGATCAAAAGGGATGGTTTTCTAGCGACCGCGAGTGCGAGCAAGTCCATTTCGAGCTCCCTCAAACCAGTGACGCAAAGGTCTGAATCACTCAAGATTTCCGATGTCGTTTCGATATCGGTCTTCTCCGACAACGACATTTGCATAATCGCTTCGCTTAGCTCGGGGAGGTCGGATGCTTCTAACCGAACGACTTTATCTTCTGAATTGAAAATTAAGTTCACTTCACAGCCGAGTGCAAAGATGTTTTTCCCGAGCACACCAGCACCTTCGCAAGCAAGATCCATCCAAGCTAGTTCCTCCTGCCCACGATCAGATGTTCTGATCAAACCTATTGACAGTGACCTTGGAATGTTTGCCTCACGAACCTTAACGAGGAGCCGCTCGTCAGGCATTGCTGCAATCCTCTTCCAGAAGATATTCTTACGCTCTACCGAAGGGCTGTATTCGTCGATAGAATAGAACTCTTGACCACTCCCATGTGTGCGCCCTGTCCGTTCGCCGAGAGCTAAGGTCATGGGCTTGGAGGGCTTAATCTGGCTCAAGAGAGATGAAGGATAGCAATCGATGACAAATTCCTCTCTAACGAGATCTATGGTCTTGCTGAATAGGCCGAGGGGATCGAGAAATTCAAATTTGACCGTTAGGACCTTGAATCTTCCGGAATATTTTGGTTTGAATGAAAAAGTAAGTGATTCGGGGAGTGACTTGTCTGCAATAGTTTCAATTCCATCCGGTACTTCTATAGCCGAGACCTCGACTCTGACAAACCTCTTTCTCTTGTAGTTGACGGTGATGCTCTCAGTCGCACTATTTCCCTTAAAACACGTAAGATGTGGGTCGCTTAGTTCCACTTGAATGCTCCCTGTGGTCGCCGTCCGGAGAATTATTTCTGAAATCCCAGCAGCGATAAAAAGAGAAAGACAAAGTGCCAGTATTAGTCTAACATCAAAGATCGAAGAAACGATGGCCCCGTAAAGCGAGGCTTTCAGGTAGTCCTTGCCTCTTTGAGTTAACTTCACCTAGGTGGTTTCACTTCATTCAGAACTTGCTTTATGATGGTCGAAGTGTCTTGTGCGAGACCCTTAAGGGCAGCTGATCTATCCAGTCGCATCCTGTGAGCCAATGCTACGCCCGCGAGTTTCTTGATATCGTCAGGAGTAACATACGACCTTCCTTCAAGACTGGCGTTCGCCCTGGACACTTGGATTAATTGA
>DATNHH010000281.1:0-4763 GCA_035605055.1 Nitrososphaerales archaeon | reverse complement strand
AAAAGTTAGTGCAGAACCGGAGATGGTTGAAGGAACCCATCCTAGCTACATCCTTTACACGTCGGGGACAACTGGAAAACCAAAGGGTGCTACTCACAGTACAGGTGGGTACATGCTTTGGACGTATTTTACTCAGAATGCAGTATTTGGCGTACGAGATGAGGATGTTTATTGGTGTGCCGCTGACATTGGCTGGGTTACCGGCCATTCGTATATTGTCTACGGGCCTCTTCTGACTGGGATAACTTCCGTCCTCTACGAAGGTGCACCTGACTTTCCATCTCCAGACAGATGGTGGAAGATCATCGAGAAATACGGCGTAACGATCCTCTACACATCACCTACGGCGATTAGGTCACAGATGAAGATGGGAGAGGAGTGGGCTAAGAAACACGACCTCTCCTCTCTGAGGTTGTTGGGTAGCGTGGGTGAGCCAATAAATCCTGAAGCATGGAACTGGTACTACTCGAACATTGGACAAAGGCGAACTCCAATCGTTGATACCTGGTGGCAAACCGAGACCGGAGGCATTATGATCAGCCCGCAACCTGGACTGGCTCTGGTCCCTTTGAAACGAGGTTCCGCGACCTTCCCCCTTCCAGGAGTGGAGGCTGATGTTCTCACGGAAGACGGTGAGAAAGCAAAGCCGATGGAGAAAGGCTACCTCGTAATTAGGAGACCGTGGCCTGGTCAGTTCATGACACTCTGGAACGATCCCGAGAGATTTTCTACTGTCTATTTTTCGAAGTACCCTGGAAGCTATTATCCTGGAGATTATGCCGTTAAGGACAGGGACGGCTATTTCTGGTTACTTGGAAGAGCAGACGAGGTATTGAAAGTTGCAGGTCACAGACTGGGCACGATTGAATTGGAAAACGCTCTAATTTCTCACGGTGCGGTGGCGGAATCTGCTGTGATCGGAAAAGCCGATCCGATAAAGATGCAAGTTCCGGTCGCTTTCGTAGTACTGAGGCCAGGTCACAAGCCGTCGCAGCGGCTGCGAACAGAGCTGATGAATCACATCCGCAGAACAATAGGTCCATTTGCTGTTCCGGAGGCGATCTATATCGTTGACAAGCTTCCAAAAACGAGAAGCGGAAAGATCATGCGAAGAGTAGTTGGGGCGGTGGCTCAGGAAAAACCGATCGGGGACGTTACTACTCTCGAAGACGAAACAAGTGTAGAAGAAGCGAAGAGGGCATACGAGGAACTAAAACTTGAAATGAAATCATCTGAAGAGAAGACTTGATCATATTTGCTTCCCGAAGAGATTGTCTTATTCTCGACGATTTATTATGGCATTTTCCCCTGTTCCACACCGGGGCGCAATTTTTCGTACAGAAGAGCTAGTTTGAATCTCTGGTGTGAGATTTAGCTAAGAATTAACTCCAGTCCCACAAATAGATAGCATAGCCCTAGAAGAGACCTGAAATATTTCCACTGTCGTCAAGTTGAATATTCTCTGCGGCGGGCCGTTCGGGAAGACCTGGCATAGAAACGATGTCTCCCAGATGGGCGATAACATAACCTGCACCGGCAGCGATTTCTAATTTCTTCACAGTACACGTAAAGCCTCGAGGGCGTCCTATTTTTTTCGGATCGTCTGAGAGTGACAAGGGAGTCTTCGCCATGCAGATTGGGAGACTAGAGAAACCAAGTTTTTGAATTAACGTAATTGATTTCTTTGCTTCGGGTTCAAATTCAACTGAATCACCGCCGTAGATTTTGGTGACAATTTTTCCTATCTTGGACTCGATGCTTTCATCATTCGAGTAGAGAGGGACATTTTTGAATTCCTTTTCACTTGCATCAATCACTTTCTTTGCGAGGTCTTTGCAACCTTCACCGCCGTTTTCAAAAGTTGTGGATAACGAGCAATCGACGCCGAGCGTTCTACAAAATGTTTCGACAACTCCAACTTCGTCTTCGGTGTCGGAGGGAAATTTATTGATGCAAATTACTGGTTGAACTCCGAACATTTGAACGTTCTCGATGTGTTTCGTTAGATTTTCAAGTCCTTTATGGAGGGCAGCCATTCGCAAATTATCGGAAGGTCTACTTTCGCTTTTTTCAAACTTAAGCCCGCCGTGATATTCCAGAGCCCTTATTGAAGCAACAATCACAGTGCAATCAATGTTGAAGCCTCCAACTCTCGAAACAATATCGAAGAACTTTTCGCCACCCAAATCACTCCCGAACCCGGCTTCGACGATGGTATATTCAGAATGATTCAGTCCAAAGATTATGGAGGAGAGGCTGCAAGTCCCGAGAGCTATATTTCCGAACGGACCACCGTGAATGAGGGCTGGAGTTCCCTCGGCAGTTTGAACCAAGTTTGGTTGCATAGCCTCTTTCAAAATGGCGGCCATCGCTCCGGTGGCTTTCAGGTCATCTGCAGTGATCGGAAGGTTTTCTTCGGTGTATCCCACGACAATTCGGCCCAATCTTCGCTTAAGGTCAGAATAACCTCGTGACAGGCATAATACTGCCATGACCTCCGAGGCGGCAGTGATGACAAATCCTGCTTCCCGCGGTATTCCATCGCTTTTCCCACCAAGGCCGACGACAATCTTTCTCAAGGCTCGGTCGTTCATGTCTACGACTCTTCGCAGGTTCACCGAATGGATGTCAAACCGCAACTCATTTCCCTGGAAGATGTGGTTGTCGACCATTGCAGCAAGAAGATTATGAGCGGCTCCGACCGCATCTATGTCGCCGGTGAGCCTGAGATTAATCTCCTGCATCGGTTCAACGGTCGATTTGCCGCCGCCAGCCGCTCCGCCCTTTACACCAAATACTGGACCAAGGGACGGCTGTCTGACACACACCACTGCCTTTCGCCCTAAGAGGTTTAGAGCCATTGAAACCCCGATGGCAGTCACGGTCTTTCCCTCTCCAGACGGAGTAGGAGTGACAGCAGTGACAAGAACCAACTTGCCACGTTTTCCGTCATCGTTGTAAACAGCATCAAGACCTATCTTTGCTTTCCATTTTCCGTATGGATAGATCTGCGACTGGTCTACTCCCAGATTCTCTGCGATTCGGCTGATGCTAATCAAATTACTCAACCTCGATCCTTTTCGACCTTAATGTATTCGTTTGTCTAGGCCAGTCCACTCTTTTTCGCGCAGAGCAAACTTCATGACCTTGCCAGTCGATGTTCTAGGAAGAGTGCCGAACTCGAAAAATTTGGGACACTTGAAATGTGCGAGATTTCTTCTGCAAAATTCCGCAAGTTCGGATTCGCTTACCGTGCTGCCCTCCTTCAAAGAAACAAACGCCTTTGGAACTTCTCCCCATTTTTGGTCTGGAATGGCGATCACTGCGGCCTCTAGAATCGAAGGATGTCGGTACAAGATGGCTTCGACCTCGATACTTGAGATCTTTTCGCCTCCGGAAATTATCAGATCCTTTTTCCGGTCAACTAGTTCGATGTAACCATCCGCGTGAACGACCGCGAGGTCGCCGCTGTGAAACATACCTCCCCGGAATGCCTCTCGGGTAGTTTTCGCATCTCGATAATATCCTAGCATTACGGTATTGCCCCTCATCACAACTTCTCCAATTGTCTTGCCGTCGCGTGGAACTTCATTCATCTCCTCATCAACTACGAGAGTGCTATGGGCATTTACATGTGGGACTCCCTGGCGCGCCTTTAGCGAGCTCTTCTCCTCAGGTGAAAGACGACTCCATTCCGATCTCCAAAGGCAAAGGGTGTTGGGTCCGTAAGTTTCAGTCAATCCGTAAAGATGAATCACTTCCGCACCCATATTCTCAATGTTCTCGATCACTTTGGGAGCGGGAGGCGCGCCTCCCGTCAGAATGGTTAACTTTCTGTCAAGTTTGATATTTTTCTTGATCGAATCTGAAACCGATGCAAGGCCCACGAGCACCGTTGGGGCCGCACACAAATGCGATACGGAATATTCCTGGATTATTTGCCATACCTTCTCCGGTTCGACCTTCGAGATTACTACATTCGTTGCCCCTGCACCTATGGTTGCCCAGGTGTAGCACCATCCATTGCAGTGAAACATTGGCAGCGTCCAAAGGTACGATGAGTCGTCGTTCAATCCACTATGAGTAATGTCAGCGAGCGCATTCAGATACGCTCCACGATGTGAGTAGACCACGCCTTTGGGTATTCCAGTAGTACCCGACGTATAATCTATAGAAATGGGAGACCGTTCGGAAGATAATTTGAATTCTTTTTGCATATCCCCCTTTTTTCCATGTTTGACAAAATCTTCGTAGGAACCGTCATCTCTTATTCTGCCTTGTCCCTCTCCTATTCGGATAAGTTTGAAAGAGGAATCCTTTCTCAATTTTCCCTCTATTTCTGAGACTATTTTCGATAGTCTTGAATCAAAAAATAAGACCTTGGAACGGGAATGCCTAATGACATAGTAAATCTCTTTCGGAGTCAATCGATAGTTCATCGCAACGAGTACGCGTTTTGCCAGCGGGACGGCGAAATGAGCTTCGAGCAAGGCTGTTGAATTTAACGACAGAAAAGCTATATTGTCCCATTTCGTTGTCCCGAATCTCTTGATCGCAGCGGCGAGAGAACCTGTTCTTTGAACAAACTGTGAATAGTCTAGTGCTTTCTCGGTGTCAAGATCTTTGATCGCAATTCGACCCCCGAATATTCTGTTGGTTCGATCCAAGAAATTAATTGGAGTTAATGCAGCTTCAGAGGGATTCAAATGATCACGTTGGGATAAAACAGAATTCTGCTGAAACCCCCTACTCTTCAAGAAGTA
>DATNHH010000280.1:0-3695 GCA_035605055.1 Nitrososphaerales archaeon | reverse complement strand
TGATCAGGATCATACTTTGCCCCTATTCCTGCAAGGCACTGTCTTTCCACGCCTCCGATGTCGAGCTTCAATTTTAGAAGCCGTGCAGAATTTGGTACTCTAGAAACCTCAATCACTTTAGCGACGCGGAGATCAATCCTTCTGAATTCGTCAAAAGTTACTTCCGGGACAATCTCTGAAGGGGTTGCCGGTGGATTTTCCAAGTTAGCTGACTTCCATAAATCGAGCTGATAAACAATTCATTTGGAAGTTCTGACAATTTCCAGTTTTTGTTTCAGCTCTTCTGGCTTTACTTTTGAGAAAATTGGTTGCACCTCGCTCACGATAATAGGCATATCATCATCAAGCGAGATATCGTTCCATGTCGGTACTCCGTTCGTCTTTTTGAAAATGCCAGCTTGCTTCGAGATTTTTAGAGATGTTTCAGGAATTATGGGATAAAGTTCGGACGTGAGAAGCTTCAATGTCGAAAGAGCAACGTATAGAATCTGCAGTGCCTTCGGTTTGTCGTGCTTGACCACCTTCCATGGCTCCGTCGAGCTCAGGAACCGGTTTGCCTCATAACCCTGTGCCACTATGGCACGGCATGCAGACTGGAGCTCGACCTTGTCGAAGAGGTTCCTGACGTCGATGTGTCTGTCTCGAGCCTCAACAACGAGTTTGGAGTACTCCTCCAGAAGATCTTCGTAAATGAATTGAAAATGATTGTCTGCAAATCGTGAAACGCCGACGAGCGTTCGGTTGACGAAATTTCCTATCGTGTCGTTGAGGTCGTTGTTCACTTTTTCCGAGAAGGACTCCCATCCGAAATTTACATCTCCGGCTTCGGGCCGTAGAGAGATTAAGGCAAATCTCCAATAGTCAGCTGGAAGCAGCTCCAGCGCCTCATCCGTCCAGATACCTATCTTCCTACTTTTCGAAAATTTTTGGCCTTCGAAGTTTAGGAACTCCGTCGAGCTGATAAGGTTCGGCTCGTTGTAATTCTGACCAGAAGCTTTCAACAAAGACGGAAGTATGATAGCATGGAACGGGATGTTGTCCTTGCCGATGAAAAAAGAGGTCTTTGTTGATGAATCTAGCCAGAATTCCTTCCAGACCTCCGGAGTACCTATTCTTTCAAAGTACTCGATAACTGCAGAAACATAACCCAGCACAGCATCCATCCAGACGTAAATTGTCTTGTCTTCGGCCCCTGGAAACGGAGCCTTGATTCCCCACTTTGAATCTCGGGTTATTGATCTTGGTCTGAGGCCGTCCTTAATCCATCCCTTGCAGAATTTTATTACGTTTGTCGAAAGCTCCGCCCGGGAAAGAAAATCGGAAATATAGTCAGACATTTTCGGGAGATCAAAAAACCACTGCTTTGTTTCTCTTAATTCTGTGGGATTCTTGCAGATCACGCAGTATGCGTTTATCAGCCTCTCTGCGTCGAGCGGCCTCCCGCAATTGTCGCACTGATCTCCCCTGGCTCGCTCGAAACCGCAAAAAGGACAGATTCCTTCGACGAACCGGTCTGGAAGAAAACGGTCATCATGGGTACAGTAGTGAATCCTTTCAACCTGCGTGAAGATGTATGAATCATTGTGGTAAATATTACTATACAATTCTCGAGTAAAATTCCAGTGGGCTTCGGAATCGGTCCGCGTGTAGTTATCGTAGGAAATATTCCATCGTCGGAAAATGTCGGAAATCCTTTGATGGTTTTGGTCCGCGAGTTCTCTAACGGGAATTTTCCTCTTTAGTGCTTCCACTTCAAGTGGAGTGCCATGTTCGTCCGATCCAGAAACGAAGACAACTTCATTCCCAATCAATCGGTTGAACCTCGCAAACACATCTGCAGACAAGACTGATCCGATCATGTTCCCAAGGTGCGGGATGTCGGATGAATACGGCCACGCAGAGGTGACGACCCATTTTGTCATTATGATACCCGATAGTCTTGACGATTCTTAGGAAAGACGAACCTCTTTTTCTTTTGATTCTAATAATCCTATACCTTACTGTCCTAACGATATTTCTCCGGAAAACCAAAACACTGAAAGTGAAACAAGCTCATCGACGAAGGAATGATCGCGAATAGCGCTTCTGTTTTTCGTTTAACTTGTCTATTTTGAGGTCAAATCCTTTCAGACAAAAATCTGAAACCAGACGATCGATTTCTTCGGGAAACGACACCAGTTTGTTCTTTCTCTTTCGAAGCTCCTTTTGATGAACCAACAAATAGTAAATTGACAAGATCTGGTTTGCAAAGGAGATCTGCATGATCTCCGGGGGATGGCCATCAGACGCGACTAGATTGATGACTCGCCCCTGACATAACAGGAACAGCGACTTGCCTTCCAATTCTATCTTTGTAATGTTTCTCCGAACATTTTCGATCTTGCTTCCCATGCTGTTTAGAGCGGGCACATTGATCTCCTGATCAAAATGACCGACATTTCCCAGAATAGCGCCGTCTTTCATGATTCTAAAGTGGTCAGAGTTGATAACATCAATCTGACCCGTGCAGGTCAAGAACATATCACCGATTTTTGCAGCCTCCATCATCGGCACTACTTGAAACCCGTCCAACTTAGCTTCGAGTGCTTTGACCGCGTCTACTTCGGTAACGACAACTCTTGCTCCAAGTCCCCTCGTTCGACCGGAGATCCCTTTGCCAATCCACCCGTAGCCTGCGATGACTACGGTTTTTCCAGCAAGGAGAAGACCCGTCGCCCTAATGAGTCCATCAATCGCGCTCTGTCCTGTGCCGTATTTGTTATCGAAGGTGTGTTTAGTTTTTGCCTCATTTACAGGAATGGTAGGATACCTCAATTTTCTCCTTGCGTCGAGAGCCTTCAAGCGAAAAGTCCCCGTCGTAGTCTCATCTGTGCCTCCTAAGCAGCATACTGAGTTTGTGGCTGCATAGGCGACGTGAAGTTCTCCACCGTCATCGACAATCAAGTCGGGTTCAGACCTTGCTGCAGATTTGATGTTGCTGCTGTATTCATCTGAGGTTTCATCGCTCCGAGCAGCGACTGAAACTCCTTCGGCTCTTAGAAACGCCACGATATCATCCTGGCTAGACAATGGATTCGCAGCTACCAGATTGATTTCCACTCCGAAAGAGTGCAAAGAGGAGATAAGAACCGCCGTCTCTTTAGAAACGTGAAGGCATGCAGCCAGTCGCAACCCTTGGAAAAGATTTTTTCTCGAGTGTATTTCGGATCGAAGATATTGTTCCACGAGATGGAATACCGGCATGTGAACTCTCGCCCATTCAAAGGACATACGTCCTAATTCAAGAAGATCTTGGGCCTTTGTTGACAATCAGAACTACAGGATTAGTCATGTGCTATTAAGAATTCCAAAATCGCAGGTGAAGATAGTCAGTTTTTATTGTGGAATCCAGAAAAGACTCTCGATTTCTTGTCATAGTCAATCATTCGTAATTGATAAAAATAGAGACTTCCTTTGGCGATCTGAAATGGCAGAAGAACCCGAACTGCAAAAGAACTTGAAAAGATTGACATGGCAATTTGAAAACTGTCTCTCGTGTGTTTTTTTTCATCCAAATGATATTCTGAATGCAGACCTTTTTGAGAGGGGCATGTGCACGCACCCAAAGATGAAACCGTTTCAACTTCTTGTATCGGGTCGGGATTGGTGCAATCTATTCAAGGAAATCCCACAGAAGACTATCGATGCTCTGCAGG
>DATNHH010000279.1:0-2754 GCA_035605055.1 Nitrososphaerales archaeon | reverse complement strand
TAAGATGGAAACCGGGATCCACTCGTCAAATCCGCAACGTCTTTTGTCCCATAGCTAACAACCTTAGAGTACTCTTGGCTCAAAAGAATCGTATCGTAGAGATTCTTTGCCTAATCGGGATAGTTTTACTCTTGCACAGCGCCTCGAGAACCCTGATCGTCTTGGGAATCGGTAGCGGCTCGTACTACTTTGGACTCCAGGGAGCATTCGCTCCGTTTGAAAACATCGAAGGATTTGTAGGCGCAATACTTGCAATGAATCCGTTGTTTCTTCTCGCATTCGCTCGAACTTAGACCAGCAGGTCCCACAACTTTTTCATTTCATGTTGCGAGAGTTCTCTATCGTCTAGAATTTCATATCGGGAGCCCATTGCCACTGTAGTGGATTTCATGTGGTGAATTGCGGTCTCAAATTCTTCAAAGGAGATCCCATAATCTTTGGGGCGGTACCTGACCCCGAATGAATCCAGATCTCGCATGATTTCTTCAACATCGGCCCCGTGAAAGAACGCGCCGATAATACAGCCGGTACCAAGGACTTCGCCATGGGAGAAGGTCCTGCCGGTCACTTTTTCGAGGCTGTAAAAAAAGACATGCTCGATGCCTTCCTGCGGCCAGGTCCTCCCCTTCGCGATGAAAGGCCACTGCATTTCGTTCAGCCTGACGTGCATCGAGACGAGCGATCTGATTCCCTTCTCCGTGACGTTGAATATCTCTAATCTATCGGCGTGAAGCTTCGAAAGGACTTTTTCCGCGTCATTTACGATCTTCGGATCGTATTCAGCAGATGCGTGCTCTCTAGCATATTTCCAGTCCATCAAGGAGATTCTCGTGGAGTAGATGTCCCCGATGCCAGCTCTGTTGAGTCTCGACGGTGCAGTCCTGATCAGATTCGTGTCGATCACGACCTCGCTTGCGAACTTGTTTCCCAGGTACGCCACAATACCGTCGGTCCTAATGGCAGCAACAGGAGTGATGTACGCATCCGCCCCAATTACCGAAGGCATGGAGATGAAATCCCCTCCCGTCTTTAACGAGACGTACTTTGCCGAGTCGATAGCTCTGCCGCCGCCGATACCGACAATTTTCTTGATGCCCTTTACCTCTGGGACGAAGCCGTCAAGAATTTCCTTGTCTGTTTCATGTATCAGGAAGACTTGTTCAGGAGTATTCTTAATCGTCTTGGATAAACTGTTCCATGGAGGCTCTACAGTGAATAGTGCATATTTTTCTCCGAGATTTTCGAGGTACGAGCTAGCCGATTCGTAGAGAACATCGTTTTCGGTTAGATGCCAACTTGACATGGTGCTCTAACTGGTCTTGAATTGAGGTAAGATTGACTTTGCAAACTTGTCAAGCGGCTCGTTCCCCCTTTCCTGAAATTCAATGACTACCTGCTTCGCACCGGCCCTTCGATACGCTTCAATTTTCTCTATGATTTGGGATGGAGACCCTGACACCAGAAACTGTAGTGCAAGTTCATCTGGAATGGAATTTTCGGCGTTGTTGATCAACTGATCCGCGCTGTCGCTCACAAGCATCTGCTGGTACGGGATTAGTTCTTCTGGCGGCTTGAACCCGATGAATTTCAGAGTGTGTATCTCAGCGAGGAGAGCTTTCTTCGTGTTGCTAATTGCTTCGCGAAGTTGTGCGCCGCTCTCCGCAAGTGAGAGAAAAATCCATGCGACCGGTTCGAACTCTCGATTCTGAATATTTTTCGCTGATCTGAATCCCTCCACGATCTTCAATCGTTTTGCGTAGGTCTCGGCTGTGTTGATCCAAGGGATCCATCCGTCACCGTACTCCCCCGCGACGCGGAGCCCATTCATTCCTCCCAAGGCGCCGACAACAATCTTGGGTGAAAACTTGGTCTTGACATCGAGCCACGCATTACTCAAATGGAAATGTTTTCCCTGAAATGAGATGGGGTTTTTCCGATCAGATCCCCAGAGGAGCCTTATCACCTGAATTGCTTCTGCGAGGCGTTCTGCTCTAACCTTGGGGACGTCAAAAGGAAGACCGAACGGAATGATGTTCATCGCCTCCCCGGCACCTATTCCGAGAGAGACACGACCACCGGTGATTTCAGAAAGTGTTGCGACCGTTTGGGCCGTCCTTGCCGGGTGCATCCTCTGAGTATCCGTAACGGCAGTTGCAAAATGGATTTTCTGAGTCTGAACGCCGATCGCGCATATAGTAGTCCAGGGCTCTACCTTTGATCCGCCAGTGTCTATCAGATGGTCAACCGCCCAGAGAGAATCGAAACCGAGCTTCTCGCACCTGATCCCCAATTGAACCGATTCAATCGGAGGAACGAAATCAATCGTGGTGCCAAATTTCAGATGTTCTGTCATTGAGAAGATTCGGCTTAAAGATACCTAGATTAATGAATCGGGACCATCCTTCTCCGCCATTCGGGAAGGTATCTCGTTCAACAACAAATTACTGGAGCCAGACTAAGTATCAGATTGTAAAATTAGTCAGTCTGTAGGATCTTGTGGCTTTGGACATTATCACATTCCAGTGCTAGCTGTGCATGTGGAACTTGACCAAGCGACATTCCCGGAGGAGGATATTTATCAAATTTTGAAATAGGACAGTTGTTTGAACCTGGGTTCAATGCCGGACGAGATATCCCCCATCCACCCTGTAGGCCGATCCAGTTATCCACGAGGCTTCATCGGAGCAGAGAAAAAGGGCTGTTCTTGCGATATCCTCAGGTGTTCCAAGTCTTTTGATGATGTGTTCGTCGACG
>DATNHH010000278.1:0-8247 GCA_035605055.1 Nitrososphaerales archaeon | reverse complement strand
AGGGCTACCGCGTACGTCGAGGCTACAATTGGACTACCGCTGATCGCAGGCTATGTTCTCGAGTCGAGCGAGTTGAGGAGAAATCGCAGGCGCCTCGAATTCGTCTGGAACGGTGACGAGCTGAAACAAATCAATCAAAGCAATTAGTCGAAATTGCTCTAACCGCATGCTCAAGCTAAAACAAATAAAGGCCAGCTGTCAAAGGGCGGTGCAGTAAAAATGTCTGAAGCCGGGCTGGGTCAGAAGGCGGCGGTTGAAGCACTTGGAGCGTTTATCCTCACGTTCATCGGAGCAGGGTCAATTATCGCGACGCAGGGAAATACCCTGATAGTCATCGCGCTCGCGCACGGCATCGCACTTGCGATTGCTGTATCTGCTGCTATGAACATCTCCGGCGGCCACATCAATCCAGCAGTGACTCTTGGAATGCTTGCAACACGCAGAATTTCCGTAAAACATGCGGTCGTCTATATCGTCTCGCAGTTGATTGGCGCGACGATTGGTGGATACTTGTTATTCGGTGTCTATCCCACAACTCTCGGGAATAACGTTCACTGGGGAGCTCCGGGTCTGACGGGAATCAACATTGGGCAGGGAATTCTGTTTGAAGCGATAATGACCTTCATCTTGGTCTTCGCAGTCTTCGGCACCGCCGTTGACTCGAGAGCACCGAAGATAGGTGGGTTTGGAATTGGTCTCGCGATCGCGATCGACATCATGGCAGGTGGCGCGTTTACTGGAGCAGCTATGAACCCCGCAAGGGCGATGGGGCCGATGATAGCGTCGCTTTATTTTACAAACTGGTACGTCTACTGGATAGGTCCAGTCGGGGGTGCTATTATCGCCGCGCTACTCTACCATTACGTGATATTGAAGAACCAGAATCAGTAACTGTGCGCGTCCGACCCAATCAGTGGGACAAACATGCAATCCACGAGCTTTCGCTGTTCGAATTCAGTGTTCGAAATCTTTCTCAATACCATCAGTTTCTGGTAAGAACTCCCGCCGACCGGGACCTCTAGAATGCCCCCGACCTTTAACTGCTTTTTCAGGAATACCGGGATGTGCGGAGCTCCGGCGGTAACCATTATCCTGTCGTACAGTTCGTCGCTCGATTCCTGCGGATAGCCCAACGATCCGTCGCCTTCAACCACTTTACAGTATCCCGAAAGATTGGCTCGCTCTATATTTTTCCTCGCAAACGCTACTAGAGATGGATCACGTTCCACCGAGACGACCAGTGGATTGGAGTTTTTTGGAGTGCCGCGCGAAACAATGTGTGAAATCAGCGCAGCATTGTAGCCGCTGCCGCTTCCTATCTCAAGAACCTTTAGCCCGCTGGAAAGGTCAAACTCTTCGAGCATCATGACTATCATGTGAGGTGCCGATATCGTTTGTCCGGTCTCATCGAGCAAGATTGGTTCATCTTGGTATGAAATTGAAACGGTTGTCCCCGGCCAAATAAATTCCTCTCGCGGAACCGCGAGAAGAGCTTCTTCGATGGATTTCGATCTTAGAATACCTTCGTCTTTTAGCGACCGAATCAGTGATAGTTTTGATTCCTTCAGAAATTCGCTGAGATTGTTTGAAGACATGTCGGAAGAACTTTCAAAAATTATTTGAACCACTGCTCGAGAGACTGGCTCTCGACCTTCTTTCTCGCATCCAGTCTCTGCAGTGCCGAGTCGATTCTCTCCTTGGAAAAGTCGTGCTCCGAGACGAGGAAGCCTCGCAACGCCTCTTGATCTGCTGGTTTTTGTTCGAGATCAAGGTCATCACGCGTCGAGACCTGCGGGTGAAGAAAGATCTCTCGGATCTCGTCAGGGTCAAAATTCACCTTCCCAGTTAGCTCCGGGATGTTTTCGATCTTTGAATATTTCCTGATCAGTTTTAGAGCAGTAGCCGGACCGATACCCTCGAATCCATCGGGGTTGAAGTCGGTCCCGAGAAGTATCCCGATGTCTATTAGCTGCTCCCTCGTAATTCCGTTTTTGGACAAAACCTCCGAGAGGTAGACGGTCTCCGGAATAACATCGACCCGCGTATTTCGGTTGGGTAGTTTTCTCTTTCCAGAGATAGTCAGGTTTCTTACAAGTTTGGTAGCGCCGAAAAGCAGGCTGTCGTAGTCCTGGCTCCCCGCGAAATCCGCCTTTCCCACAACCGTCAGATGAGCAGCAGTTGCTTCACCTTCCGAAGCTGCCTGAATCCAGGGAATCCCCATAAGATCTAGCAGCCTCTTTGATTCCTCTACCATCTGATTGTCGAGGTACGCTGTGGCAGACGCGTACTTTTTCGCTGCTTCAAAGTCCTTTCTTTCGAGTGCTTCCTTGTACATCTCGCCCGCTGCGACCTTCACTTCGCGCCTGCGCTGGATCTCGAGGCTCTTCAATTTGGGCGGCGTGCCGTCGAAAACGTAGATCAGTTTCAAGCCGGTCTCGAGGAGATTCATGTTCCTGTAAAAGAGCCCGCTGAGATGACTGGTGACCCGGCCCTTGTTATCCCTGAGCAGCTCGCCGGTCATCCCACGGATTATAGACAGGAACTGGTAGAGCGTGTTGAAGGCGTCGATCGCCACAGTTTTTCCTCCGAGATCTTCAAGCTCGATCTTCTTCGGATCGGCGATGTTGCGAAGGTTTACTCCCATGATTTAACTACTGTAACAGACCGCGAAGCGTATAATTCAGCGTTTTGCAGTTTATTCTCCAGGCATTCTCTGGAGTTGGGACTGGGCTTTGACAGTCTCAATTCTACGTGTATCTTTGGTCTGCCAGCGTAACGTGATAAGCCCTAAGATTTCAAGCTGCATCAACACCTTGTTGAGATCTCTCATGGAGACATCCTCTCCATCGCGTTGCAGCTCCGTCAAAAGCTCCTTGTCGGTCATGTTGTCGTGAGCTTTCATTTTTTCATTTACGATATTTCGCAGTGGATATTTCATTCTAGGAAGATCACAATTACCAAAAAGAGCTAACCGATAAAGCCTTCAGGCGCGGAAGCCCCTTTTAACTTCTTTTGTACGCCCGAAAACCAGTTTTCGATGTCAGCCGAGAGGGCGGGCTTTACTCTTGATAGGGCGAGAGTAAAGTCGTCTTGAGTTATCAGAGGCGACTGGGAGTTTCGTCTCATGGCCTCTACCGCCGCCTCTCTGGCGATTGACTGTAGGTCTGCTCCGGAGTAGCCCTTGGTCTTTGAGGAAATCGAAGAAAAGGAGATCCCGGGGGAGAGCGGCATTGTCTGCGTCTGGATCTTAAGAATCTCCTCTCTAGCCTCATCATCCGGTTGAGGAATGTAGACAAGAAGTTCGAGCCTCCCCGGTCTGAGAAGCGAAACATCAATCAGGTCGGGACGGTTTGTGGCGCCGACGACGAAGATGTCCCCGACGGAGTGCATCGTGTCGATTTCCGTGAGAAGTTGGCTAAGAACTCTGTCAGTCTGCTGGATAGACCCAGATCTCGTCACTGCGATCGAGTCGAGCTCGTCAAGGAAGATGATGCAGGGAGAGGATGTTTTTGCCTTCTTGAAAATCTCCCTGACAGCCTTTTCGGACTCACCGAGCCACTTTGAAAGAACCTCAGGCCCCCTGACGGTTATCAGGTTAGCTCCGCTTTCGGTCGCAAGTGCTCTAACAAGCATTGATTTTCCGCAACCGGGCGGGCCGTAAAGCATTACTCCTCGAGCGGGAGAAATCCCTGCTTTCTGGAACCTCGAAGGATCTTTAATCGCCCAGACGATATTTTCGACGAGGGTCTGTTTCACGTCTCGAAGGCCGCCTACTTCTTTCCAGAAGACTTTGGGAGCCTCGGTGAAAAACTCCCTCATCGCGGTCGGAACGATCTCCTTTGATGCCTCTTTGAAATCTTTGAATGTAACCTGGATCTTCTCGATCAAGTCCGGAGGAAGGTGTTCACTTTCTACGTCGATGTCAGGAACATACCTCCTGAGGGCCTTCAGGGCGGCTTCGCGACACAGCGCGCGCAGGTCAGCTCCGGTATAGCCATACTGCTCCTGCGCCATTTTTTCAAGATCTACATCCGAGGCAAGCGGCATACCGCGAGTGTGAATTTGCAGGATCTCCAGCCTCGCCTCCAAGTTAGGAACCCCAACCTGAACCTCCCTGTCAAAACGGCCAGGCCTTCTCAAAGCTGGATCGATGCTTTCCGGGCGGTTCGTCGCGCCAATAACAACGACGTCGCCCCTCTCCAAAACGCCGTCCATCAATGCGAGCAATTGTCCAACTACTCTTTTTTCCACATCCCCAAAGGCTTCCTCCCGCCTTGGAGCCAACGCATCGATCTCGTCGATGAAAATTATGCTGGGAGAATTTTCCCGAGCCTCGCGGAAAAGATCACGAAGTTTTCCTTCCGTTTCCCCGTAATACTTGTTCATTATTTCGGGACCATTCATCGTGAAAAAATTTGCCTCGCATTCGTTCGCAAGAGCTCTTGCGAGAAGCGTCTTTCCACAACCGGGTGGGCCGTAAAGCAGGATGCCATTAGGAGGTTCGACTCCAAGCTTCTGGAAAAGTTCAGGATGTCGCAGCGGAAGCTCGATTATTTCTCGCAGACGTCTGATCTCTTCGTTGAGCCCACCAATTTCCTCGTAGGTTGCAACCTGAACTTTCTTCTTGCTCGTAACAGCTTCCGGAAGAATCGTTATTGTGGTCGAGCCGTCGATCCTGACACAGCCCTTCGGCCGGACCTTCTGTACTTTGAACGCGATTGGATTTCCAAGAACGATGACAGAAAGCTCATCTCCAGCGATCAGTGGAGTTCCAGCCAAGCGGTTTCTGACGAACTCTGCAAACTCCTTGTCCATAGACCCCTTTGTACCGATAGGAGTTAGCGAAACCGATTTCGCTGTGATGCACTCGATCTTTCTGATTATCGCATTTTCGTTCAGGACTGTGCCGGCATTTTTTCTAGTCAGTCCGTCAATCCTGACAACTCCAAGAAAACTTTCATCATGATCGATCGGCAACGCTATAGCAACAGTTGATTTCTTACCCCCGGCTATCTCGATGACATCACCAGAAGAAATTTCGAGACCTTCGATCGTCTCCACCTCTAGTCGTGCTCGCGATTTGCCAACATCCTTCAGCTTTGCTTCTACGACTTTAAGCTGGACTCCCGGAGGCTTTCGTTGCCTTGTCATCTGATCGCGCGGGAATGGGAATGATTTTAGATTATTTCTTCCTTTCCGGAAAGGAAGAAATTCTAGCCCTGAAAGGTGAAAGCAGTTACTTTTTGACCTGAGCTGAAATTCTGCTCGCGCCCAGGACCTCGAATTCACCGACGAGCTGCGATTTTCTTATGGATTCTTCAATTGAATCCATTGCACCGGCCTCGTCATCGGTCAGAAAATCCGCGATGAGCGCAACAAGCCCGAACGCGATCGGTTCCTCCTTCGTAGATCGAATCTCAATCGAAGGATTGAGTTTCTTGATGTCGTCTACAATTTGCTGAGGCTTTATCTCGGCTTCCTTCGGCATTATCTTTACGCGGACGAGCAAGTTCGAAATATTTCATCACCGAGAGAGATTACGGACCTTCGTAGCTGCAGTTGACGCATTTGTATGGGCGAGAAAAACCCCGACACTTTTCATTTCTCCAGATCAAAACTTCACCGCATTGAGGGCAATAGAACTTTACTGCCTTTTCTCCAGGCATAATGGGCCTGTTGCAAGAGGTGCAAACTGGAAGCTGGATTTGTTTCTCGGTCGACATTTAGTAAGGGAATGCTTTGGTCAAATATTCGTAATATAGTTAACGGTCAGTATTCGGTAAGAATAAGAAAATTCCGACTCAATTCCTCAAGATATCAAGTTCTTGATCTCATTCGAGATTACAATCCCTAACGTCGAGAACAAGTTGCCTATCCCAAACGCCTTAATTATCGCGATCGAGTGTCTGTCGAAATCTCCTTCCTCGGAGATCCTCCTTGCGACGCCGGATGAATTTATCATATCCGTCAACTGGTCAAGCTGTCCTGCATTCATCTTCGCAAAAATATTTCGAGCGTAGAGCTGAGTTCTGAATTCATCACCGAACTTGGATCGCCATTCGGTTTCATATTCGCGAATCTCGTTCAGGTCATTTGACTCAAGAGCGTTAGAGATTGCTTTGGCGGCTAGTAGACCACCATATCCCCCAGTGTAGATTCCCCCACCAGTCGTGGGCTTGGGCTGACCACAGGAATCGCCGGCTTTGACGATTCTACCATCTACGAATTTTTTCGTCGTTCCAGCACAGATTATCGGAGCGGCGGACTTGCGAATTGGGACCGCATTTTTTTCTTTAACAAACAAGTCAAGAACTGAAAACGTGTTTATTCCTAGACCAGCAACACCGATTTTAGCAACGTCTGTAGAGATTGGAATGACCCACTTGAAAAATCCGGGAGACTCTACCGGATCGAGATAAACTTCGACCGTTGCTTTCTCGAACCAAGTTCCGTAAACTAGGTACTGTCCCGCCTGCAGGACCATACCGCCGCCTCTGATGTAGGACTCGTAACCGGAGCAGTCCATCACTACGTCCGAACTAACCGTTCCAGAATCAATTTTGATGTGGGCAGTTTCCTTGGTTTGAGAGTAGCTCGAGACCCTCGCGCCCAGATCAATTTCTGCCCCTTCCCTCGCAGCGTTTTCAGCCAGAAACTTGTCAAATCTGGATCTATCGAGCACGATCACGTTCTGTCTTCTCGCGTCGATCCTGACTTCTTTCATTGACGGAGAGAAGAAACGAGCCGCGGTTAGTCGATTTTGAACCGTGTTCGAGGGCGGAACGATTCCAAGCTCGTGGATTCCACTAGCACTGACAAGGCCGTCGCACTTTTCAGGGATGCCAATTTCGCGATGTTCTTCGTACACCGTCGTATCTATCCCCCGTGACGCAAGCTCCCGCGCACCGATCAATCCTGCTATGCTTGCGCCTATGATGCTGACTCGAGACATTCCATGCCTCTTTGGCATACATTTTCAGTAAGAAACTAATAAGGTTGGGTCTTGATTATGTTTGAAAAATCTCATCAGTAAAACCTGAGAGACAATTGTGATTAAACGAAAATGAGTGAATACAAGCAGGTCATTATTGTAAGAAATGATCTCAAGATGGGCAAGGGCAAACTAGCTGTCCAGGTCGCCCACGCTGCGGTGTCCTCTGCTGAACAAGCTAGGAAATACAAGAGGGAGTGGTACGAAGCATGGATTGAAGGAAACCAAGCAAAGATCTGCGTGAAGGTCGAGAGCGAAAAAGAGTTGAGGCTATTGAAGGGTAAGGTCGACGAAGCCGGCATTCCAAATTCTCTTATCCAGGACGCTGGATTGACTCAACTAGAGCCAGGAACTACCACGTGTCTCGGGATAGGCCCACTGCCGTCTCAAGTTGCCGATAGGTACACTGGAGAACTAAAACTGCTCTAGACTACTCATATTTTATATCCGCTAAAAAACCAGTTTTTTCCTTACAGGCACGTGATTTTCATGGCGCAGTCAATTGTTCAGGAATCACCCGAAACCACGATTTTTGATCTTGCGATAATCGGAGCAGGTCCCGCCGGATTGTTTGCGGCCTACTACGCGGGATTTCGAGAAATGAAAACCGTCGTGCTTGACGCGCTGCCGGAAGCAGGAGGACAGCTCGCGGTCTTGTACCCAGAGAAGACGATTTTTGATGTTCCGGGATTTCCGCAGATTCTCGCGCGCGATCTTGTCACTTCGCTTCTCGAGCAGGCAAAGCGCTACAATCCGCTTTTACTTCTCGGGGACAGAGCTACCGACCTCAAGAAGGGCGATGACGGTCTGTTTACGATCGTGACGGACAAACGGCAACTAAAGGCAAGATCAATTATCATTACCGCTGGAGTTGGTTCTTTCTCCCCAAACAAGCTGGACATCATAAACCAGGAGAAATATGAAGGAAATGGCATTTACTATTTCGTAAAGCAGAAGGAGTTTTTCAGAAACAAGAATCTCCTAATCGTCGGTGGAGGAGACTCGGCAGTTGATTGGGCGCTAAATCTGAAGGAGGTCACAAAATCGATAATTTTGATTCACAGACGCGATCAATTTAGAGCACATGAGCAAAGCGTGAAAGAGCTATACAACAGTCCCGGAGTGACGGTCAAAACATTCACTGAGCTGAAATTAGTTGACGGGGATTCAAACTCTCTGAAGAGTGCGATCATCTTTGAAAATAAGACTGGAAAGGAAGAAACCATCCCCGTCGACTGCATTCTGATAAATATCGG
>DATNHH010000277.1:0-4218 GCA_035605055.1 Nitrososphaerales archaeon | reverse complement strand
CCCCCGATATTGTTCCGATTATAGCTGGACTCGCCGCTGCGACGGGAAGTCGAGTCCATCTTTCCAATATCGGCCATCTTCGATTCAAGGAAAGCGACCGGATTGGGGTGCTCTCACGAGAACTTTCGAAAATTGGTGTTTCAACTCGAGAAACGCATTCGACCCTAAGCATAATGAATTCAAACAATGATCTCTCCAGCAAGGTCGTTAAGATCGATCCTGAAAATGATCATAGGATGCTTATGGCTTTGACAATAGCTGGTCTTTCTGGAAGGTTTGGAGTTCTCTTAATTCAAGATCCTGATTGCGTACGAAAGTCCTATCCATCGTTCGTCAACGATATTCAAAAATTGTGTCATGAAAAGTCCACCGTCAGAATCGTAAATCTGACTGAAGAAACTAGTGTGAAAAATTGAGCCTACCAAATACCATCGGAAGTAGTTTTGCCTTCACTTGCTTTGGCGAAAGTCATGGAAAATGCATTGGAGTCGTTATCGATGGATGTCCTGCCGGTTTGGAGTTGGCGGAATCCGACATTCAGAAACTCCTAGACCTTAGAAAACCTGGTCAGTCTATAGTAACTACGCAGCGGAATGAACAGGACAAAGTAGAGATTCTTTCGGGCGTGTTCATGGATAGAACAACTGGAGCCCCGATTTGTCTTTTGATCAGGAATTCAGACCAACGAAGCTCCGACTATGACAAGTTCTTGAGTATCCCTCGTCCTGGGCACGCAGATTATCCGGCATTTGTAAAGTATTCCAAATTAAACGATTATCGAGGCGGAGGAAGATTCTCTGGAAGAATTACCGCAGGATTCGTCATGGCGGGATCAGTTGCCCTAAAATTGTTGGAGAATTCCTTGGGCGTGAGGATTATTGCGTTTACCCAAGAGCTAGGCGGCTTAAAGGCAGATGTTTCGAACCTTTCGTTCGAAGAAATAAGGGAAACCCGCTACCTCAATGAAGTTAGGTGTCCTGAAGGAGTCACAGCAGAAAAAATGAAGGCGCTCGTGGTTCGAGAACGCGGATCAGGGGATTCTCTGGGGGGAATCGTGCAATGCAATATTGTTAATGTTCCCGTAGGTTTGGGGGAACCAGTCTTTTCCTCGATCGAATCTGAGCTATCGCGGGCGATATTTTCAATCCCAGCGGTAAAAGGCATTGAGTTCGGTTCCGGCTTTTCAGGTTCCAAAAGAAAGGGTAGCGAGAATAATGATATCTATTCGAAATCCGCTGATGGCAAGATAATCACGAAGACAAATAACTCAGGGGGTGTACTTGGTGGACTTTCAACTGGTATGCCAATTGTCTTTCGAGTTGCTTTCAAACCAGCTTCCTCCATCGCATTACCTCAGCGCACTCTTGATTTCTCCACGATGGAAGAAAAGGAGTTAGTTGTTCCAGGAAGGCACGATCCAACAGTAGTACCCAGAGCTGTCCCGGTAGTTGAGAGTATGGCAGCCTGCGTAATAGCCGATCTGGCAATCAAAGGTGGCTATGTTGCTAGAGTTTTGAACTAGCCACTTTTCTCAACAGGACAGTAGGTTAGTCTTTACCTTGAAACGAAGAAAGGTTCAAACAAGAAAAGAACAATCTCTAGAGATCTACAGAGAACAGATTCAGAGAATTACCAAGTCGATACTGGATCTTGCTTTGGCCAGACAAGCTTTGTCGTTAAGAATCGCAAACGCCAAGAAATCCCTCGGTGAGAATGTCGAGAATGCTGAAGTTGAAAAAAAACTATTCTCATTCATGACCGAATATTCGAAATCGATTGGTCTGAATGATGATCTTGCCCGAACAATCGTTACTGACTTGATCAGATTCTCGAAGATTGCCCAATCCGAAAATATCTACAGGAGTAAGATCACCAAGTTTCTAAGCTCCAAGAATATCGAGACTGTTTCTGTAGTCGGAGCCGGTAGAATGGGCGGATGGTTCGCCAGATATTTTCAAAGCCTGGGAGTTGAAGTGTTTCTGTATGATGAAAGGAGAGAGAAGGCAAAAGCTAGAGCCCAAGAGATTCGGGTAGGCCACTTGGATAATCTAGGGAAAGTAGCAAAATCGGACTTGATTGTCATTTCAATACCGATTACAAAAACTCCAAGTTTGATCCGAGCCCTTATCACAAACATCCATAAGAAAAGTTCGAAGCGCGTGAATGTAATCGAGATCTCATCAGTGAAGAACGAAATGGGATCTTCCGGTCTTTTTGATGAAAAAATCCTGGGAACGAGCAAAGTAGCTCTCTACTCAATGCACCCTCTTTTTGGTGGTCACACCCAGTCCTTCGAGCGGAATTCAATAATTCAAGTCTTTCCAAAAGACACCTCGTTTTTGAAAGGAATTTTCCCGCACTCAAATGTAGTCTTTCTTGATTGGAGAGATCATGATCGGTTAATGGCATCATTCCTTACATTACCTCATCTTCTGGCTTTAGTTTTTGCAGACTCGTTAACAAGTCCGTCTCGATTCGGAGAAGAGGTGAAAAACCTGAGCGGACCGAGTTTCTCGCATATGATGGAACTTTCTAAACGGACTCTGAGCGAGGATCCTGACGTCTATTTTGAAATCCAGACATCCAACCCTAATTCGAAAGCTATTATTTCCGACCTCATTTCTTCGGTTCGCAAATTTCGGAAGGCTCTCCGGAGCCGCTCAGATTTTGAAGCATTTTTCGAGGAAACCAAACACAGAATCGAATCATAATCTCTCCGATTTCACTGGACACTGTTAGGACCGAGGAAATAGTTTGAAATTAACGATGTGTCCGTTTCCTCGCCGTTAACATCATCGTTTTCCTGGGTGCACTGATGCCTGTCCAAATCTCGAATGATTTTGCCGCCTGTTCCACGATCATTAAGAGTCCATCGATTGTTATCAAACCCTCTTCTCTTGCACTCTTAAGAATAGGCGGGTCCCTTCGATAATTAATATCAAAATACTTCATGCTTTTTGGGGCCAGACTAAAATTCAAATCAAAAGGGATCACAGCCAAAAACGGT
Source organism: Nitrososphaerales archaeon (assembly GCA_035605055.1). Classification (GTDB taxonomy): domain Archaea; phylum Thermoproteota; class Nitrososphaeria; order Nitrososphaerales; family CADDZS01; genus DATLTL01. The sequence goes on along the minus strand of DATNHH010000277.1, from coordinate 1,211 downwards.
ATCGTGTTTATCAAGAGATCGGCTTTGTCTAACATCGAATCCTCGAAAGAAACTTTTGTCAATTCAGAGAATTCTATTTTCTTATGAGGGAATTGAAGTAGAAAATCATGGGCGACTTCCTTAGCCCTATCTTTTGTTCGGTTAAGGATTTTCACTTCGTCAAAACCATTACTGAAGAGCGCATAAACACAGGCGCGAGATGCTCCCCCTGCTCCGAGAATAACAGCCCTCTGTCCCGTTCGGCCGATTAATCCCAATTTTGACAAAGATGCAACCACTCCATCGATGTCAGTGTTATGACCGATCATCTTTCTATCCTGATCGAATGTGACTACGTTAACCGCCCCAACAGCCTTTGCATCGAGCTCTAACCGAGCCATCAAAGGCAGAATTTTTTCTTTATACGGAATTGTGACGTTAAACCCAACTACATCTTTATCCTTCACAAATTCATTAAGTCTAGTCCGGAAATCAGAATCAGGAACATCACTAAGACTGTATTGCAAGTCCAGTCCCAATTCACGGAAAGCTTTCTTGTGGATAGCTGGCGATATGGACTTTCCGATTCCAGAACCAAGGAGATATACTTTCTTCAATTTTAGATGAGTCTTCTTCCGATCCTTTGGATCAGTACCCAAGTTTCGCCAATCACCTCCAGTCAGCCAAAAGGGACTTCATTGATCCTACGTCAAGCTGACCTGGAGCTGTTCTTTCGTAAGGGAGAGAGGCGTAAGTGAAAGGACTTCCAAACTCAACACAGGAGATTCTAGAGAAAAGGCCGAGAGAACCAGAACAGAAAGCAATCAGCTTTGAGGGTCTAATCTTATCTCTTAACTTGTAGAGCGAAAGTATTCTCAGATTATCACTGAATTCATTCGCTTTCCGAACAACCTTAACAAAATGAGGAGAGTAATGATCGATAGAATTCTTTACCAGTTTCGCCAGGTCGGAAGTTTGTTCCGTCTTGGTAAAGTCGTGCGAGGAGGCAATCAGTCTAGAATTTGTATTCCTAAGCGAATCAACTATGATAGGAAAAGATTCTAGCGTGGAGATCTCAATGTCAACAAAAGCCGGTCTGCAAATAGAAATGATGTCCAATAGGAGATTTCTATGAGTGTTCCCACCAATTTTCGCAACTCCTCCCTCGACGCGTTTTCTGAAAGTTATTATTTCATTTCCTTGAAGATGCCCTCTAATTTCTTTCAGGTCTG